>NMQN01000012.1 GCA_003575245.1 Candidatus Atribacteria bacterium 1244-E10-H5-B2
AATCCTTGTAATATATATTTATTATTTCTCCCCTCTTCGCTTTCATCGGGCTATTGTTCTATAAGAGAAATAATTCCAGGGGTTAACTTTACAGCTTTTCACAATATGTAACAGGCTGCGGTTCTTTATCACACTTTAATCCTCCCACAATCAATCCACTCTTTTATTATTTCTCTCCTCTTTTCCTCTAAGACAACCCCCCGCAATTTTGAAGTTGTTCCTTCAGCCCTTCCCTTATTAAGTTTTTATTTCTAAAAATCTGGTAGGTGGTTTTTAATTTTTCTTTTGTCAGAACAAATTTTCATCCCTGGTTTTTTAGACGCTTAAATATTGCTATTGCTCTTCTTGAGTCAGATTGCGGGCGATAGCTTATAAGCTCCCAACCATCGTCACCGAGCTGATTTAACTTATCTACGGTAAGATGAGTTCTATTTGAAAGGATTCCTGCCGTCTTCTCCATCAATTCCTTGTTTGTCCTCTCAGTGGCCGTCTGATTTTCTATCACCTTGTATTCCCATTTCATCTTATTTTCTCTCCTTTCTTTCTTAAAGCTCCTCAATAAATACTATTGTTTTGTAAATTTAAAGATTAAGGGAATATTTTTTATATCTTGTTATTTATATCCTTAATCTTTCCCTCTTTAATCCACTCTTTTATTATTTCTCTCCTCTTTTCCTCTAAGACGACCTCGAGTAATTTTGAAGTTTTCCCTTTAATTCTTTTCTTATTCAACTGAACTTTCAAAAACTCTGGTAGCCTTTTTTCTGTTTCTATTTTTACCTCTTCCTGTTGTGAGGGATCAAGTGAATTATAAATTTGTTCTATCTTTTTAATCTCTTCCCGCCTCTTTTTATTTTCCTCTTCTTGTCGCTTTATTTTAATATATTCTATTTTTTCCTCTTTTTCTTTCCGTTGTTCTTCTCCTTTCTCCTTCAAATATTCCTCTGGGAATTGCCAATTTTCTCTTATCGCCTTGACTAAATAGGCTGCCTTGTCTTCTGCCTTGGCATAATGAATCGCTTCAATCCACTTTTCTATTAATTGTTGGTCATGATTTATTATTAAATCTTCGGCAGTTATCCTGGTAACGTTGATTTCTACTAGCTTATCAATCAAATCATTCTTCTCTTGAGAAAAATTCCCTAACCCTCTTTTTGGTCCCGGTAGATACTCCTCTGTCTGAAAGTCATCAATCCTTATCTTCGCCTTCCTCATTTCTTCTTTAGCTCTTTCTCCAGGCCAATAATATATAAGCCATTCTTTTTTTCCGTTTTTACTCCAGTCATATTTTGAAATAAAACCAGTATCTTTAAGTTCATTATTGCCCTGATTTAGTTGCTGCTTGGCCATGGACATGTATTCTTTTCGGGTTATGGGAAGAAGTTGGCATAGGGTAGAATATTTATAACGTATAAAATCTTCTTTTTTGTTCTTTATGCCGTAAAACTTTACCCCTAAAATTTCATAGAGCCTCGAGCCTATTTTGCTTTTAAGACTTCGCCAATAAGTATAATCAATCGGTTTTATATAAAAGGAATTTAAATTTTGAAGATACCAGCTTCCTAAAAATAAATAGTTATTATCGGATATTTCATTGTCGGATATCTTTTCTCCCTTGAAAATTACTCTATCATAAAGGTTAAAGATATCTTCGAGCCATTGTTTTTTGTCTTTACTGTAGAAGGTCCCTTTAGATTTAATAGAAGTAGTTTTTATTTTTTTAAAAGCAAAATTAATTTTCTTATATTCCTTCCCTCCATATTTTTCTATATTCATTCTCCTACATAAATTATATAAAGAACCTAAAGGAATTGGGTTTTTTATCGCCCCCCTTTTTTTTAACATTTCCGATAAAATTTCAGAAATAGCCTGTTGTACTTTTCTATCAAATGGTCCTGGATAGCCATATTCGGAATTAGAAGAAACTTTCCATAAAAGATCAATTTCTTGATTCCCTTTTTTAATTATTTCCTGATAAATGGTTGTAGTTTTATCTTTAAGTCCTTTTGTGGAAAGAGAAAAAAACGGAAATACTAACAAATTTACTTCAGAATTTATTATCTTTGGCAAATCAATTTTATTATTCTTTTTTGTAGAAATCTCTTTGGATTTTTTCATTTCTTTTCTCCTTTAATTTTTAATAACAACAACAACATTCTCTCTTGTTGTTGTTATTGTAAAGATTGTAAAGATTGTAAAGATTGTAGTTCCAGCAAGCCCTTATAAATAAAAGGATAACAAGCTTTTTTCTTATTTCCAAACCCACTATTTCTTATTTCCAAACCCACTATTTCTTATTTCCAAACCCACTATTTCTTAAGTCAAATTTAAATCAATTTCATCATTCTTTTTTACAGAAATCTCTTTGGGCTTTTTCGTTTCTTTGCCTGTGAAAATCCCTTTTATTTATTTTATTACTTTGCCGGAGAAGCATTGATAATAAGGATTTAGGCACTGTGTCCGAAGTTCGGACACTCTCTTATATCCAGTATTCTTAATTATTTATTTAGACTATTTAATACCTGATTAAGGGCGTTAGTTATTTCAGACTGCTCTACCT
>NMQN01000732.1 GCA_003575245.1 Candidatus Atribacteria bacterium 1244-E10-H5-B2
TGGAGCGGTTTTTGTTTCAGTCCATTTTCCGTCGTTGTAGATCCATTTATGAGACCCACCAATTTTCATTCCGGTGTATATTTGATTCCGTTTTTGGGCGATTTAAAGGAACTGTCGAGGCTAAGGAAAAATCTTTGATAATAAATGGAAAGGAAATTCCTATTACTGCAGAACGAGACCCAGCAAACTTACCACATGCTAGTAACAATATAGATGTTGCTCTCGAATCCACTGGATTCTTTACGAAAAGAGAGGGTGCTGCAAAGCATTTAGAGGCTGGAGCTAAGAAAGTCTTAATTAGTGCACCTGCGGGAAATCCTGATTTTACCGTTGTAATAGGTTGTAACGACGATAAATTAACTAACGAGCATAAAATCATTTCTATGGCATCTTGTACAACGAATTGTTTAGGTCCAGTAGTAAAAGTATTAATGGACAATTATGGAATTGTTAACGGAATGATGACTACAGTTCATTCATATACTGGCGACCAACGACCAGTTGATACAGCAAGAAAAGATGATCCCATAAAAATGATTCGTGGTCGAGCTTGTGCAGCAAACATAGTTCCTACATCCACTGGTGCAGCTAAAGCAATTGGTGTCGTGTTTCCAGAATTAAACGGTAAAATGGATGGTATCGCAATGCGTATTCCAACCCCAAACGGGAGTGTTGTTGATTTAAAAGTAAATCTAGGGAAATCTACAACAGTAGAAGATGTTAACGCTAAAATGAAAGAAGCTGCATCGGGTTATCTAAAAGGAATTTTAGAATATACCGACGATGCAATAGTAACTACCGATATTGTAGGCAATCCCGCAAGTTCTATTTTCTCTAGCTTGTGGACCAAGGTAATCGGTGGTACTTTCTGTGGTGTTGTTAGCTGGTACGATAACGAGTGGGGTTATTCCAATCGTTTGGCAGATTTAATCGTCAAGAAATTATAAATCCTTAACAATCTCAAATATTTTTTTATTTTTTTCTTTTCTTATTTTTCAATATTAATAGTATGTTTTATTTAACGAAAAATTATGACTCTTTCATTCTATTAATAGGATTTTGTATTACGAATCATAACTCAAGGTAAAGAATAGATTTAGAATAAGAAATGTATAATTCTCTCAAAAAGTATAATAATCAAATATACACCGGAATGAAAATTGGTGGGTCTCATAAATGGATCTACAACGACGGAAAATGGACTGAAACAAAAACCGCTCCAAACAAATGGACAATTAACTTTAATAGTGTAAAAACAAGAGTCAATCCAGCACCGTCTAATTCAGGGGCTAATATTGGCACTAAATTTCATTGGTACATTATTGCCGATCAAATCGCGACTAAACTAAATAAAGATTCTTATATGACGCAAATGAAGGGCATTAAATATAAAGTTGGCCATAAGCGTCCTCAATGGCGCACTTTTAGTTACAATTATCCTGAGCAAAACTCGTATAAAGAACGAGTCATAAAAATATTAGAAGATATTCTTAACAAATTAAAGAATGAAAATTTGCCTAGAAACGACTCAATAACTCGGTTTCTTTTTAATGAAATTTAATTGATAGACAAACCAATTGCCGAAACCTTCGTAAAAATCCAGACCAGCTTCTTTTGCCCACCTTTTTTCTGTTCTACGTAGTGGATAATCAGGATCCAGAAAGAGTTCACTCAAAGATATTATACCATCTGGCTTTAGAATTCTTTTAAATTCCCTTAATGCTCTTATAGGATCAGGAATTTCGGGTAAACAAGTAATCGCAAAGATTCGATCTACGCTTTCATCTTCAAACGAAAGGTTATAAGCGTCTTCTATTTTAGGAATAATATTTTGAATATTCTCTTTTTTAATTTTTTTCTTTAAACGGTTGATAATTGATTCTTGAATATCAATTGCAAATACTTTTCCATTAGGTTGTATCTTTTTTGCTATAGCTTTCGTATAACTGCCTTTACCGGGCCCAATTTCTACTACTGTCATTCCGGGTTTAAGTTGCATTCTTTCAGCAATAAGTTCAGGTTTTTGTATTAATCTACGACGGAACGGATTATCAATTAATCTCGTTGCGAAAGCTGGGATGGGAAATTTGTATATTTTTCTAATAATTCTTACTATGACAAATATAATAAATAAGAAACACAAAAAAGCAATCAATAATATGAAAAAAACAGTTCCTAATATTGATGCCCAATCTGAGATTTTAAATTCACCAATTAGTTATAATATAGTGATTTGATTTATATTGGATCTATCCGTTTTATGAGCAAAATTTTATCAAAATCCGTATCGTGAGAATATATTTCTTGAATCTTATTTTCTAATAAACTTGCCGCAATTAAGGAATCCCTCCCTCCAGTTTTATATTTCTCAGCTATCTCAAATGCAAATAATATTGAAGATGTAGAAATGTCTAGTACATTGATATTTTTCGAGTCCATAATTGCAACTAACCGCTTCTTAACCTCAACCTCTTTATATTTAAATGCTCTAACTAACGCATGAAAACATTCCATAAATACAATTGAAGGAATGCTTACGAGTTCTTTTCCATTAACTATATTTATTAAAAGTTCCTTACAAGGTAAATAATCAGGAAAATCTTTATTTAAGGCATACACAAGAATGTTCGAATCGATCCCCCTCATGATTTCCACATACTCTTACTTGCCTTTATTACATCTATGTTTTTTAAACCCTTTGATAATGGGTTCTCTAAAATCTCGAGGATCTTATCTTTATTGACCGTCTTTTTTCTAAGATCATGACAGAAAATAATATATTCACCAATTTTCATGTTGAGATGATTTGCTTCCTTTTTAATCTCCCACCACTTCTCTTTTAACTCATCATCAATTACAATATTAGTTCGCATATATGTAAGTATGTATTACATACTTAAAAGCTTTATCTAGTTTAAACTAGAATTAGTGCAATTGTTAGTAGGAATTTAACCCGCATAGTAAAATTTAATTTCAAGTTCAAAATATATCACCAATTAGTTCTAATATGGAAACCAATTGCCGAAACCTTCGTAATTAATTTTGTAGAAATTCAATTAGATTTTTTATTACTATGTCAGATTCTTGCGAAAAAATATCATGAGCAACATCTTCAAATATTGCTAACTTTGATCCTTTTATATTTTGAGCTAATATTTCGGCATTTTGTGCTGGAGACAAGAGGTCATGTTTACCCTGCATTATTAAAGTTGGTCTATTAATATTTTTTAGGCGTTTGTAAGTGTTAAATTTCACAATCGCATCTATCTGTCTTTTATACATTTTAGGAGGAGTGGGGTTTTTACATTCTCTCTGTATGCACTCCTCAATAACTTCAGGGTTTTCTTTAATGAATTTTTCAGTTAATCTAGCCGACATAGATTTCCTCGCTATTTCTTCAGGTGTTGATTTTTCTCTTGGTTGCATCATAATCTTTAAAGCCTCTGGTAATGGTAAGGCTGATTTAGAGAATCCACAATTTGTAGAACAGAGAATAAGCTTTTCGACTCTTTCGGGATAATTTAATACTAATTCTTGTGCTATAGCTCCTCCCATTGAGAGTCCAAGGATATGAGCACGTTTAATATTTAGAGCATCCATCAAACTGACAGTATCATCGGCAAGCATTTTCATAGAATATTCAATATCAGGTTTATCTGATCTGCCAGATCCACGATTATCAAAAACAACTACTTTAAAATTTTTGAAAGTTTCTCTATAAAATGAGGAGGCCAGCAATCTGCATTTCCTCCAACACCCATAATCATTACAAGTGGAGGATCCTGTCCATAAATCTCATAGTGCATTTTAATATCATTTATCTTTATTTTTGGCAATCATAATCCCTCAATAAGTATTTAAAAATATTTAATTTTTAACATAAAAGTCAGAAAAATATGTTCTTAGTTTCTTTTAAAATTTGCTATTTTAAATTCCAAATAATTTAAAAAGGAAATAATTTTAATAGCTTTTGATTTATTCATATTTATGGACTTAAGCACTGCGAAAGAAATCAAACTTGAAGATAAAGGTTTATTCGACAAATATTTTCAGAATTACCCTCCTCAGACATCTGAATTCACTTTTACGAATCTATACATGTGGAGGAATTTTTACGGATTTTTTTTTATGGAATGGGAAGAGCACCTTCTACTATTTTCGCGGGATATTTTTAAGAAAAGGAAAACCATGATGTCCAGAAGCGATAACGCGTTATTTTTTTTCACTCCAATCGGTCCAAAACCTGCTGATGTAATTATTGCTCTATTTGAAAATTTTAATGAAATTGAATTTCACAGGGTACCAGAGCAGGTTACAGAAGATCTTAAAAACCACGAAAAGTTTTTGGCTTTAAATATTGAGATTTTTGAAGATCGAGATAATTGGGACTATGTATACGAGGGAGATAACCTTAGAAATTTACCGGGTAATCGCTACCGCCAAAATAGAAGGTGGTTAAACAAGTTTTTAGAAAATTACGATTATGAATTTAAGATATTAACGGAGGACGAAGTTGCCACGACCAAGAAACTACAGTTGGAGTGGTGTATTCTTAGAGAATGTGAAGACGACGAAGGTTTGGAACAAGAGGAGAAAGCCATTTACGACGCCTTAGACAATTTTTCTGCGTTAAGTTTTAAAGGAGCGTTAATTTGCGTCGATAACAAATGTGTTGCTTACACATTTGGAGAAATGTTAAATTCGGACACGATCGTAATACATATTGAGAAAGCACATATGGAGTATGAAGGTGCGTATCAAGCTATTAGCAATCTTTTTTTAAAAGGTAGTTTTAAAAATGCCATTTTCGTTAATCGAGAGCAAGATTTAGGAGTCCCGGGTCTACGTAGAGCAAAAGAATCGTATAAACCAATTCATATGGTCCAAAAGAGCATACTATATCGAAAAATATAGGAAATAATAATTGGATTTATGAAAGTTTAAATACCTTTTTTAAATTGTAGAAATTAAGTAGAAATAATTAATATATATGAATTTACATATAATACAAAAGAAACGAAATTAATGTGATTCAAAATGTCAGACGAAGAAAGCTTTAATAAGCAAGTAAAGAAAGATAAAGTAGGTAATTTATTAGGGAAAACCACTACGCACTCGGTACAAGTACAATTTTCTGACCCAACAATCGAGCGTAATTCTTATTTTGTAATCTATGGAGAGAAGGACGAAGAGGGAATAAGAGCTACCTATATGCTAAATATTGAGAAGTTATGGAGCGAATCAAAAGGGATGCTTGCGGATCTGAAGGTATGTGGAGATAGACCAAAGAGACCGTTTGAGATAGGTTCAGAAGTTTATCGCGCATCTGAAATTCAAATTACTAAATTATTAGGAATTTATAACCTACCCGAAGAATCCGTCTCTCTTGGGAAGCTGATAGGTTATCCATTTGACGTTAGATTATTAGTGAAAAATTTTGGAAGAATATTCATTACAGGGAAGTCTGGTAGCGGAAAATCGTATACGATGGGTGTACTGTGCGAGGAGTTTATGAAAAAGGGTATTCCACTCGTAATTTTAGACAGACATGGTGAGTACGGGAGCTTGAAAGTACTTGCAGGAGAAAGTGAAGATAGTGAAGGAATTAAAGAAGAAAGCGAATTTGTAAATAACATCATCGAATATTCTGATTTAAGCGTTAACAAAGGAGGAGATATCGACGTAGAGTATCTATTTTCGTTAGATTCCACTGATATTGTTGCTCCACATCTATGTACAATTATCAATATGAGAGGTATGGATTTAAACGTACAAGAAATGGTTGCTGGTAAGCTTCTCAAAAAATTATATCAGGCAAGTACGGGTAGAAGAATTCCTCCGTTTTACTTACTACTTGACGAGGCTCACTTGTTTGCTGGAAAAAAACAAACCGAAACGTGTGAAATTGTAAAACTGTTCTCACAAGAAGGTCGTAAATTCGGTGCAAATTTAATCATCGGTACTCAAAGACCTCAATTGTTAGATACAACTATTCGCGCCCAAGCTGGTACTTGGGTGGTTCATAACCTCACTGATATACGAGATATTGATGTTACGATTTCGAGCGCAGAAGATTTAACTCGGAGTAATAGAACTGATATTCAAGGGTTAGATAAAGGCGAAGGAATTATTTGTGGAGAAGCAATAAAAGGTATACCCCTATTCGTAAAAGTTCGTAAAAGACTTACTGCTCATGGAGGGGTTGGTTTCAACCCACTAGACTTCCTTCCAAAACAAACTATAGAAGGGCTACAAAAACGGAAGCAAAAAATTTTAGGAGAAAAAACCGCTAACGAATTAGAAACTGGGAAAAGTATTTATGAAGAAATTACCGCTCCTAAAACTTCAGCAGAATATTTAGATCAGATTGGCTACTTAAAAGTCAGAATTAAAGAGTTAGAAGAAGAAGTAGATATTTTAAAAGGAAGAATATTAGATGTTGAAGGAGTAAAAGGAGGTCCACTATCTATTAGTCAAATTACAGATAATGATGACATTGAGGAACTCCAAACAGAAATAAAAGTATGGAAAGAAAAGTATAATTACCTTAAGGAATCCATAGAAAATCCAGATGCGGTGATATCTTCAAGTGAGGGAAGCAGTGAACTGATTCTCGAACTTCAGAACAAAACTATAGAATTAGAAGCTAACGTTCAGAAGTATAGGTCTCAATATACAGATGCCTTGCTCTTAGCCGAAAAAGCTATCAAAGAGTTAAAGAAGCGAAAAAAGTAATTTTTTAATAATATTTTATTCTTATTTTGATTTTTAAATTCTGAAAATTTTTTCTGTTTTCTTATTTATTAATGTATTTTCAAGGTTAACCAAAATGTATTAATTTTATTATGGATATCTCAAAGTATTACTTATTAGTATTTAAAGCAAAGAGGATTGATGATGAATATTGAGAGCATAAAAGTTCTTCAAAAGGAATTATCTTCGCTTATCGGAGTTTCTGGCTATGAAGATGACGTAAGTGATTTTATTTTAAAAAAGATAGAGAAAGAAAATTTAGTTGATAAGGCTTGGAAAGATAATTTGGGTAATATTCTAGCTGTAAAAGAGGGTACTAATGGGAATAACAGAATTCTATTGGATGCGCATACTGATGAGATTGGATTTATGATTTCTCACATCGAAAATAAGGGTTTCTTACGATTTGTTCCAATTGGGGGTTGGGATACTAGAATTTTATTAGGGCAAACAGTAGTGATACGATCTGAGCCAGGAAAAATCCATCGTGGCATTATTGGATCGAAACCACCACACCTTACCTCTTTAAACGAGAGAAAAAAGATTGTTGAAATTTCAGATATGTATATTGATGTCGGGATGGATTCAAAAGAGGAAGTAGTTAAAAATAATATTGTTATAGGAACCACCGGTACGCTTTTTTCTCCTTTTGCAGAGTTCCCCAATAATATGGTTCGTGGTAAAGCATTCGACGATCGCACTGGTTGTAATGTACTCCTCCACATCATGAAATTGTTGAAAGAAGGAGCGCCTGTTAAAGATACTTTGCTTTTTAATTTTGCAGTGCAAGAAGAAATAGGCGGTAGAGGTGCGATTACAGGAGCGTTTAATCTTAAACCAACAGTTGCCATTGCTATCGAAAACACAACTGCCGCCGATGTTCCGGGTATCAAAGAAGCAGAAGTTCCAGCTTACATAGGGAAAGGACCAGCAATTACAGTAGCAGATAAATCAATAATTTGTAGTTCTAAAGTTAACGAAAGACTCGTTAAAAATGCTGAACTCGACAAAATTCCTTATCAAATTAAGAAACCTATGTATGGCGGGACTGATGCAGGTAAGATTCATATTTCTCGAGAAGGTGTTCCAAGTTCAGTAGTATCTGTTCCTTGTAGATATATCCATTCTCCCACTTCTTTGCTTAAATTAGAGGATATTCTTAATACAATTCGTCTAATTGATGCATTTATTCGAAATTCTGCTAATATTTAGAGTAAAAAAGTAAATAAAAAGAATATAAAAAATTTAATAATTTTTATCTTTATTTTGGTGGTTTAAGATT
>NMQN01000220.1 GCA_003575245.1 Candidatus Atribacteria bacterium 1244-E10-H5-B2
ATATCTAAATATATAAAGCAAGTGGAAAAAAGATATAAGTTTATAAACCCTTTTAAACATTTACAAGGTCCTATAATAAACATTATGTAAAGTAAACTAAAAAAGACCCCCCGAAAGCCCTTTGTTTATAAGAGTTTCAGGACGTCTATTTTCATCGTTTTTCGCCTTTAACCTACCCCACATGTAGCGTAGTTTTTCAGCTAAAAGCCTTATATGATAAGGGATAATCTTTTATGACAAGGTTACTTTACATAATATATTGAGGGATCGCTTTTATCGTAGTAGTTCTGTAGTAGTTCCGTAGTAGTTCCGTCTACTAAAATTGGCAACTTGTGGGTAACCTATGGGTAACCTATGGGCAACTAAAAGGATCATTCCCCGGATAAAAAAAGAGGTAGTTCTACCCTATAAAATGGGATACTACCCCCTGAATTACTGACATATTTTGACATATAAAAAAGAGGGTATTCCTACCCCCTAATTAGTGCAATATAATGCAATATAATTTTATTCCTTAACTTCCTGAAACCCTATAATTATAAGAGCTTTAATATAAGCAGTTAGTTTTTATTTTTCTTAAAATTTTAATCAGGATCAGAAATAAAAAAAGAAGCTGGTATGACATCATACCTCCCCCTGAATTTTCCAATATATCCCAATATAATTTTTCTTCTTTATCTCTTAAAGCCCCTGAATTATAAGAGCTTCGATATAGCCAGGTATTTTTATTTTTAGCGAAATTTTTAGCCTGAAATGTTAACTTTTGTTAACCTGAAAATCTGCTATAACTGTAAACCTGCGTGCTACCAAATGTAAACTTTTTGTAACCTGAAATACTAACCTTTACTAACATTCGAGCACCCTAAATTTGTATCATATATTCTCATATAATTTTTTTTATTTATCTTTTAAGAAGCCTAATTTATAAAGAGCTTCGACATAGCCAGGTAATTTTATTTTTCTTAAAATTTTTTATCACCTCCCAGCGTATTCTTACCTGGTAATTAGTGAAGCATAGTGAAGCATTTTAACCCTAACTTTTCTTATATGACTAATCTTCCTCTACCTTTTCTTGTATATGTACCCCAGACCGTTTTAATAGAGTTTGCCTTAACTCCAATTCTACTACTGCAATATCTAAATCCTCAATATCTTGTTTTAATTGCCTTATCTTCGAATTTAATATTTTTTTCTTTGAAGTAGAGACCAAACCCAAATAAATATCTCCAAATACCTTTTTCCTTTCCTCTTGCAACCTATTAAGTTCGCCATTTTTTGAAGCCCGTTCTCCCCAGCATCTATCGAGACCGTCCTTAATTTTCTTGTATTCTTCTGTAAATTCCTGCATATTTTTATACCCCCGTATTTTATAGTAAATTCTAATATAAATTTTCCCTATTATTGTTTGTAACTATTGACCCATAAGTTGTTTATTATAAGTAGTCAATATTAAACTTTTTCTGGAAGTTCAACCTCCACTATCTGGTCTACTATCTGGTCTACTGTTTCTTGTACAGTCATCTGTTCATCTTCTTGGAACTTTATTAATATTGCAATTATCTTTTTTCTGCATTCTAACTTGTCCAATTTTCTCACCTCACTTTTGATTTCTTTTTTTGCTTTTTCTTTTTCCGATTAATCGGGCTCGTCTGGCCCATATATTTAGACTTTTGTTTCTTCAACCTTGCTACTTTTTTCTCTTCCCTAAAGAACTCGTTAATCACTTTCAAGCTTTCTAAATCCCTCATTTTACCTCCAATTATAACGAAACGATAGGCAATTTAGCCCTTAGTAAAGTATAAGAAATCTGCTAATTCTGCCCTGATTTCTACATTTTTAGCCCGATATTAAGTGAAAAAATCCCTTCTTTCGAGATATTGCAAACAACACGGTACTTAGACCTCAAAATTGTTTTGTTATTTTAGATAAGTTTTACCTTCATTTTGCTCTGGGGGTGTAACCGGTTGCGTTCTTCTCTTTGATCGTCAGTTATCAAATGAGTATATACTTGTGTACTTGCCAAAGATTCATGGCCTAAAAAATCCTGCACCTTCCGAATATCCATTCCATTATTTAAGTAGTGAGTCGCAACAGAGTGCCTAAGCATATGAGGCATAACCTTTTTAGCTATTCCGGCAAGTTTACCGTATCGGACAATATTCCGTTGTATATTCATTCTTGTTATTCGCTTACCTTCCCGAGAAAGAAAGACTGCCTCACCTTTACAGCCTTTCCAGTTCTTCCTAGCTTTGAGATAGGCCTGTAATACCTTTATTGCCTCTACTGTTAGCGTAGCTTCACGTTCCCGGCTACCCTTGCCTAAGACCTTCACAATACCCCTATCGAAGTCTATATCCTGCATATTAAGGCCGACTAGTTCGGCAAGTCTTATCCCGGAAGAATAAAATAAGCTCAATATTGCAAAATCCCTCTTAGCACCAAACAGCTTATTCTTGATACGTTTTAACCATACTTGGCCTTTGCTTCTTCTCTTATTCTTCAATTCCTCTTTGTACTTTATGCCCTCTAAGTAAGGTTGGTTAATC
>NMQN01000217.1 GCA_003575245.1 Candidatus Atribacteria bacterium 1244-E10-H5-B2
AAAAAAGGCCCGACGCGTCTGGCATCCGGGCCTCCAATCTAAAGGAAGAATTTTAAATGTCCGGACTTTGCCCTCCGGCCGGGCTGCTATAGTAATCCTTCTATAATAAACTCCTTCTTACCAAATTTCTCTTTAATCAATTTCTCTATTTTCTCTTTTAACCTGGCATCAAATAATTTTGCATAGATATCTAATTTTACATTCTCGATGTATTCTCTGTATCTTTTTTGCCCCATGTAGGCCCTGTATTTTTGGTGGTAATTCTCATCGAAAATTCCCAGTTTCTTAAATATAATACTCCAGAAGGGAATAGTAATTTCCTTCTCTAACCAGCTTTCCTCTAAGTAGGGTTTACTTCTTTATGCTTGAATATATTAATTGCATTAAAGAAAGCTACTATCGCATCTATTGCCTTGCCAACAAACTCTAATGCCTTTTCTTTTTCTATCGGTAATTCTACAAAAGAACCTAAAAAATCAAATATTAAACCTACTACTGCTAATACCGCATTTTTCTTTTCTGGTCCGAATCCGGGAACCTCGAAAACTTTTATCAAAGCCATTACGGCAGCGATTAACGCCGGTAAAAGTTTTAGCAATTCTAATAATTTAGACATATTATTCATCCTCCTTCCTATTTAAGATTATATCATAAAATCTTCTTAAGTTAGTATTTTCTATGGACCCGGAATAAATAGGCTTCTTCCCCATATATACCCAGAACCTACTTGGACTTGGCGGTTTTACATCCGTATGTATTCCCCATTTAGCTATGCCAATCCGTAAACCGCCTACCTCTTCAGCTATTAACCCTAACTTTATCGGGGTTATTCCATTGACCTTTATATCGGCTGCCTCTCCATCGGGGTCCGGTATGTGTTCAGAACCGGGAAAACCACCTATCCTTTTATTTTCTTCTTCGCATCTATTCCCACTCAGCACAATAACCGGTCTATGATAATCAAGCCCCCGGTCTATAATTATTATCATCATTTCTAATTTGAATAGCAACAGGCTGCTTACCCTAACCTTTTTTCTCCTGCATTTTTTGCACGAACAACGGAACTCGTACTTGTAAAAATTGGTCGAAAGATCACCTAAAGGATTATTTTTTCTGTCCATTTATCTTCCTATCTACACTCTCAATAAGTTTTACAAGTTCAGTTTGAGAATGCACGATTTTCTCCTGACTTAGAGATATTTTATCGCAAGTTTTAGCTACGTTATCTACATTTGCATCTATTTCTATATTCTTCGTAAGGCATTGTTGCTGTAAATTCTGTTCGTCAAACTTCTTCGTTACCATCTTAAATAAAAACTTCAGTACCATATATGTAACCATAGCTGCCAACGCAAGCTGTCCGAATTGTAAATAATCCATTACATCATCTCCTTATACCTTGCCCGTTTTTTCCCAATCCCCTTTTTCTTTACTTATTTTAATCCAATCACTTTTTCCTTTTCCTACTCCAGTAAAATCAGAAGTTTCCTTTGTCACTTCTTGAAAATCACTTTTCTCTTTTCCTATTTCGGCCCAATCGCCCCATCTATGAAATGCCTTCCCTGAATAACTAAATACTCCGCTTCCTATATATTCCCAAACAAGGTCTCCATAATAATAACTTCCCGAACCGGAAGTTACGAAGTTTCCACTTCCTAAATAAGATAATCCTAAACTATAAAGACCTACTCCACTAAAGTTATAAGTTCCACTACCTATAAAAGTAAAACCGATTGTTATTATCGCATTACCTGAATAGGTAAGTTCTCCACTACCCGTACATAAATAATTGCGTGAATGAACTTGAACGGCATTTCCTGAATAAGCAAATACTCCGCTTCCCTCATACAAATAGTAGCGTGTATGTATTTGGGTAGCACTACCCGAATAAACAAATTCCCCAATCCCGACACACAAATAATTAAATGTATAGGCTTGGGTTGCTTCGCCCGAATAAGCAAATGAACCACTACCTGTAAAAGCAAAACCAAGAGAGTATATTCCTGCACCGCTGTAAGCAAAAGAGCCAGTTCCTGTTGTGCTAAAAATCTTAGTATGAACTTGGATCGCTTCCCCTGAGTAAACAAGCTCTCCACTTCCTGTATATTCCCAAACAGGGACTTCATAGTGACAAATTCCCGAACCAGAAGTTACAAAATTTCCGCTTGATACATAAATAAAATTATATGTATGAGATTGTTCTGCTACGCCTGAATAGACAAGTTCCCCGCTTCCTGAAAATAAGAAATTACATAAATAGGAGAAGATTGCTTCTCCTGAATATATTAACTCACCAACTGCTGTGCATAAATAATTAAGTGTATAAGTTACAACCGCCTCACCAGAGTAGACAAGTGAACCACTGCCTACAAAGGCAAGACCAAATATTATTACTGCCTCTCCAGAAAAAGCTAAACTGCCACTTCCCTCGTATAAATAATCCTTTGAATATACCTGCCCAGCAGTTCCTGAATAAGCTAACTGCCCACTTGCTGTAGTAAGATAATCTCGTGTATAAATTTGAGTTGCAGTTCCCGAATT
>NMQN01000400.1 GCA_003575245.1 Candidatus Atribacteria bacterium 1244-E10-H5-B2
AATCCTGCCTCTTCCCAAGAAAAAAACCTATGGTTGTTGGATTAAAATTGGCAAGAGAAAAGCCTTAATTATTGCTACCATTACCCTGGCTCTGACAGTAAAGATGGATGAAAATAATAAAATTATTAAGGACGTAAGAACCTGCCTTGGCTCTGTAGCACCAACTCCTATTGAAATTAAAGAGATTAGAGAAAAAATGATAGGTAAAAAGTTTAATGAATTAGATTTTAATCAGTTAGGCCAGATAGTAGAAGATAAGATTTCACCTATTGATGATATCAGGGGTACAAGGGAATATCGTAAAGATGTGGTAAAAAATATAATGATTAAAGCCTTAGAAGAGATAGGTTCAGACCGGAGGTCATATAAATGAGTAAAATAATGATAGAACTAACTATTAATGGTATGAAAAGAAAAGTGGAAACTACTCATTCAACCCGTTTGTTGGATTTAATAAGAAATGACCTGCATCTAACCGGAACCAAGGAAGGGTGTGGGAAAGGTGAGTGCGGGGCCTGTACTGTAATTATAAATGGTGAACTGGTGGCTTCCTGTCTGATTTTAGCACCTCAGGCTGATGGGGCAGTTATTACTACTATCGAAGGGATAGGAGATAATGAATGTCTGGATCCGATTCAAGAAGCTTTTGTAGAAACAGGAGCAGTTCAATGCGGGTTCTGTACCCCGGGGATGATCTTATCTGCCAAAAAGCTGTTAGAAGAAAATGCTCTTCCCAGCGAAGAAGAGATTAAACGGGGTATCTCCGGCAACCTCTGCCGCTGTACCGGCTATCGAAAAATATTTGATGCTATTAAATTAGCTGGAGAAAAATTGTCTACAATAAATATCAAAAACAGGAATGGTGAAAAAGATGACTAAAAGATATGTGGGTAAAAATATCTCTAAAGTAGATGCTCAGGATAAAGTAACAGGCAAGGCCATATATCCTGATGATATTTATTTTGAGAATATGTTATATCTTAAAATCAAAAGAGCTACTCATCCCCATGCTTATCTTCGCCGAATTGATATGAGCAAAGCACAAAAATTACCGGGGGTAGTTAAAATAATTACTGGGGCCGATATTCCTGAAGTGAAGAATTTTGGTTTAATCATAAAGGACCAACCGGTTCTGGTGGGGATTGGCGAAAAAATGCGTTATATGGGAGATGCTCTGGCTATTGTTATTGCGGAAAACAAGGAAGCTGCATCTCAAGCAATTGGATTAATTGAGGTGGAAGTAGAAAAATTAGAAGTAATATCTGATCCCTTGTGGGCTATGGAAAAAGATGCCCCTCTTATTCATCAAGACGGCAATATTCTGGCTACCCATTATTTAGAAAAAGGAGATATAAAAAAGGGTTTTTCCCAAGCAGAAGTAATTATAGAGAATGAATACAAAACAAGCTTTTTAGACCAGGTACCTCTTCAAGTAGAAGCAGGAGTGGGAATTTATGATGAAGAGAGTGATATAATTAAACTCTGGGCAGCTACCCAGTGGCTTCATGATACTCAGGCGGATATGGCCCAATCCCTTGGTTTTCCTAAAGAAAAGATAAGGATTATTCAACCGGTTATTGGTGGTGCCTTTGGTAAAAAAGAGGATATCTCTGTTCATATCCATCTTGCCTTAGCAGCAATAGCCACTAAAAGACCGGTTAAATTAACTTACACTAGAGAAGAGTCGATGATTGCTCAATCTAAACGTCATCCACTTATTATACGTGCAAAAACTGGTGTTACCAAAAAAGGCTATTTAACCGCTTGCCAGGTAGAAGTAATCGGTGATACCGGGGCTTATGCTTCAAGCGGATTGGCAGTAGTTCATAAAGGGATGTATCACTGTACCGGCCCTTACAATGTAGACAATGTTAAAGGTGTTGCTTATACAGTTTACACTAACAATACTTATTGCGGAGCGATGCGTGGTTTTGGTGCTACTCAAATGGCTTTCGCTTATGAATCCCAGATGGATATTTTAGCCCGCGAATTGGGAATTGATCCGATTCAATTCCGCTTACAAAATGCCTATGAAATTGGTTCTACTACACCCAATAGTCAGATATTAACCCATAGTGTCGGGGTAAAAGAGACCATTAAAAAAGCGGCAGATATAGCAGGTTGGAAGGGGGTAAAATGACTATGAAAAAGTATGGTAGAGGAATAGCCACTATTATGTTTGGTTTTGGTTATGGAGAAGGATTTCCCGATCATGCCATTGCTGCAGTAGAGATCAAAGACGATAGCAAGATTCTAATAAGAACTGCTGCTGCTGATGTAGGAGAGGGTGTCTTAACAGTAGTCACTCAAATAGCTGCGGAAGTTTTAAAAGTAAGTCCAGATGTAGTTGAGGTGATTTTAGGGGATACTCATCTTACCAAGAGTGCTGGTTCTACCTCAGCAACCCGCCAGACATTTTTTACCGGGAATGCGGTTAAAAGAGCTTCCGAAGAGTTACTGGGTAAAATTTATCATTATGCCAGTTTGGAGTTTAGAAGTAATCATGTGGAATTAGGGATAGATGAAGGGTATATATGTCA
>NMQN01000062.1 GCA_003575245.1 Candidatus Atribacteria bacterium 1244-E10-H5-B2
TCGCGAGGGCGTTGGTACTGCAACTGCTTTACATGTTGCAAGTGCTTTTCTGCGGGATACTATAAAGGTAAGGGATGAAGCGGGGAATTTACTGGATAATTTATTTGCGGGGGCCATTGTACGTGGAACCGTAGATGAGTCCGAATTACCTTATTTTGTCACTGATAACGATAAAGATGCTCTTACTGTCAGAATACGATTCGCATAAAAATTAACAAAAAATCAAATAAATCAAATGAGGTGAAATAATAATGAGTGAATATAATATGTTCAACGAAATGAACAAAAAGAACTTACAAGTTTGGATAAATAAGAGATTATATAAGGACCAATATTGGGTTAGATTTTTTCCTATGAAAACTACACCATATTTGACTTATGAGACATTAATCGGGAGTGAAGGGAATCGTGTAATGGCTGATGTTGTTTCATATAACAGTTCTGCACCACTAAAGACCAGAAAGAGTATAAGCAAATTAACCGGTTCAATTCCTTCTATTAGGGTAAAAAGACAGATGACAGAAAGCGATATAAATGATTATAACGCTTTTAAGGCTATGGCTACCCCTGATATGGGAGATCTTCTCCGAATTGTTTTTAATGATACAGATTTCTGTATGGATGCAATATTGGGTCGTCTGGAATGGCTGGCTTTACAATGTCTAGCATTAGGACAAATATCCCTCTCTAAAGTAAATAATGTTGGTGGAGTAGTTACCGAAGAAGTAGTAAATTTTCAGCTCGCACCAGCCAACAAAAAGGATATGGTTTCTGCTGCAAGATGTTGGAATGCTGGAGATGCAGCTTTAATTAAACCTATAACAGATATTCGTACTGTTGTAAAGGCTGCAAAAACAGCCGGAGCGAATCCTCAATATATACTGATGAATGATTCTAAATTCTCAGAGATGGTAACTGCAAATGAAGTAAAAAATTTTGTGATGCCTTATACAACTTGGGGTATTACAAAAATTCAGATGGTCCCATCTCTTAGTATTTTGAATCAGGCATTAAAAGCTATGGGGCTTCCTCAAATAATTATAATTGACACCAGAGTAGCTCACGAGGATAAAGACCATAAAATTGAAAATGTTGATCCCTGGTTAAATGCGGGTAAAGCAGATAAGCATGTAGTTTTTATAGATGCTATACAATGCGGAAATACGCTCCGAGGTCCTATTGCAGAAGAAACCAACCCACCCAAACAAGTAGTGCAAGCTAAAAAGGGAGGTATTTTAATCTCCTCCTGGAGTGAAATTGACCCTGTAACTCAATACACAAAGGGTGAGATAAATGCTTTCCCAAGCTGTCCATCTATAGATCATATCTATAATCTCGATACAGAAGCTACTACTTGGGCGGTCTAAAATGACCAATAAAGATGCTCTGCAATCACTAACCGAATATAGTAATGATAATTTATTGGAGAAACTTCTTTTAGATCGAGGTATCGTAACAGGGGGGACCTATGAGGCAGGTAACGCTAAAGACATAGATTTAGCTGCCTCATCCCTCTATTTTACCCTTGCTGCACATCCCGAATTAAGAGAAGGGTCTTTGGCAATAAAATATAATGGGGCTCAATTAATCGTAATGGCAAAAGCAATCTTGAAAAAATATGATATGGACGAGGCGACAGTTACCGGGGAGGCAATATGGTAATAGAAAGATATCCCCATACGGCAACTTTAAGTTATTTTACTCCTGGAACATATAGCACAACTGGAATATATACAGAAGGGACGCTAGTAACGATAGGGATTGTCTGTAATGCTCAACCGAATTCAACTAAATATATTATAGGGGAATCCGGGGATATGATCGGATATAACTGGTCTGTTTTTTCTCCGATTTTTGCCGGTGCGGGAAGCGTTCCTAAAGCTGCAAAATTAACCTTTTTCAGCAAGGAACACATAATTTTACAGTTATTTGAATATCAAAAACATATTGAAATGAAGTGTTAGTATGCCTTTGATTCCTGGATTTAGACAAGGGAATGTAGATAGACGGATAGATAGATTTGCGGTCAATATAGAGCAAAGAATCATCTGGGCCCTGGCTATGGTAGGTGAGAGATTCGTCAATGCTGCCAGGACAAAAAGGACATACAAAGACCAGACCGGAAACTTGAGGAGCTCAATCGGATATATCATTGCTCGGGATGGAAATATTATTCAGGAAAATATAGAAGGGAAAGCTGAGGGTAGATCTCAAGCAAAAAAAATTGCCAATGAAGTATTAAGAGAAAATAAAAAGGGTTTTGTCTTAATCGTAGTTGCAGGAATGGAATACGCTGCAGCCGTAGAATCGAAGGGCTATGATGTAATTACCGGTAGCGTGCCGGCAGCAAAAGCCCTCTTAAAATCAAAGATAAAGGAATACAGATTATGAAAACAACGATAGATATAAACGATATACTATACCCTATTGTTAATGTAGATTCGGTTCAGGCCACACTCGATGGTGGCAGGGTTTATCGAAATAAAAAACCTTTGAATTCCGAATTGCAGGATATTGTGATCATTCCCTTATCTAACT
>NMQN01000843.1 GCA_003575245.1 Candidatus Atribacteria bacterium 1244-E10-H5-B2
ACCATTAAAGGAACAATAGGGTGGTCACTTTCAATAATTTCATATCCTAAATCAAGGAGACCTTTTTCAAATTTCTTAGTCATCTGGTGAAGGTGAGTTAAAATGTCTTTTCCTCTTTCACTATTAAGTATTTCTAAAGATTTTAAGGCTGCGCTTGCTTCAGCAGGGGAGATAGGGTTAGAGTAGATATACATCGGCGCCGTTTCTCTTAAGTAAGTGATAACGGTTTGATTGGAAGTTACATATCCGCCATTTACTCCAAATGCTTTACCCAGGGTTCCCACTAATACATCTACCCCCTTTGCATTGGTATATTCTTCTGTTCCCCGACCGGTTTTTCCATAAGCTCCGATACCATGAGAATCATCTACCACTAACAGAATATTTTCCGGGAATTCCTGGTCGTATTTTTTAGAAAGTTTGGAGATAATATCCAGGGGGGCATAATCGCCTCTCATGCTGAATATGCCGTCAGTGACAATGATTAATCTTTTTGCTTGGCCAACAGATTCTTTTATTTTATTTTCGAGTTCATTCATATCCAGATGTTTGTAGATTTTTTTATCTTTAGGCCTGGAAAGTCTAAGGGCATTAATTATACAGTTGTGGTTTAACTCATCACTTGTTACAATGGTGTCGGAAGTTATAAGAGGAGTTAAGATTCCTACTACTGTTGAATAGGCTGAGCTGAACAGCATAGCATCTTCTCTTTGGTGAAATTTTGCTAATTTTTTTTCCAGTTCTCGATGGGATTGAAATGTTCCACTAATGAAACGGGCAGCTCCTGGCCCAACTCCATATTCTTTGGTTACTCTTTCTTCTTCCTGGATGATTTCCTCCCTTAAAGACATTCCCAGATAAGAATTAGAATTCATTCTGATAAATTCCTGCTCGCCTTTTCCTTTTAGAAAATATCTTGGACCCTTTTCTCCTTCAGCTCTTTTAACCTTAGTTATAATGTATTCTTTTCCTTTCAATCGTCCTTCATCTTTTAGCTCTTTTAGAGTTTGAGAAAGAATTCTCTCTAAATTATTTAATCCCATTTTTTATCCTCCATTTAATTAGTCGTTAGTGAATAGTGAATAGTCGTTAGTATTTAGTTAGATAGTTAACTGGTTTATTGGTTAATTAGTTTAAGTTTAATTTTCAGTTTTTCAATCATATCTTTGGTCATTGTTTTAAGATCATAATCCGGAGACCATCCCCAATCTTCTCTGGCAGCAGTATCGTCTAACCGATTAGGCCAGGAGTCGGCAATTGCCTGCCGCATTGGATCAACATCATAGTTTATTTTAAAATCTGGAATGTATTTTTTGATTTCCCGAGCGAGTTGTTCCGGATTAAAGCTTTCAGAAGTTACATTATAGGCATTCCTGTGTTTTAATCGGGAAGGGTCAGCTTCCATCAGATTAACCGCGGCTTTTATACCATCAGGCATATACATCATATCCAGATAAGTATCTTTATTTAAAAAGCAGGTATATTTTTTATTTTTTAAGGCTTCATAAAAGATTTCTACAGCATAATCAGTTGTTCCTCCACCGGGAAGGGCAACGTTAGAGATAATTCCCGGAAAGCGCACTCCTCTGGTATCTGCTCCATATTTTGAATAATAGTAATCACAAAGCAGCTCTCCTGTAACCTTGGCTAATCCATAGATGGTATTTGGCCTTTGGATTGTCTCTTGAGGAGTTTTATCTTTGGGAGTAGAAGGACCAAAAGCGGCAATTGAGCTGGGAGTGAAGACGGAACATTTATATTCCCTGGCTATTTCCAGCACATTGTAAAGGCCGTTGATGTTTACCTTCCAGGCTAATTGAGGATTTTTTTCACCACTTGCAGAGAGAACAGCAGCAAGATGAAATACAGTATCTATTTTATATTTTTTAATTACAGAGTAAATCTCCTGAGCATCTAAACAGTCGATATGCTCAAATACCCCGACTTGGTTAATTATTTCATCAGGCATAGGTTTAATATCTGAGGCAATAACATTCTCATTTCCATATCTTTTTCTTAAAAAACAAGTGAGCTCAGAACCGATTTGACCCAGCGCTCCGGTTATTAGAATTCTTTTCATTTTTCTCCTTATTGTTAATTTAATTCAAAGAATAATTTTTTACTCAGAATACAAACTCATTTTTATCTGATTTATAAAGCGAATAGCATGATCTTTCATAATCTGTTCACTCTTGTTTTGCTCTTTGTTTTCCAGTACCCTTATAAGTTCTTCAAAGTCTTCAGGAATTTTTTGCGAATAAGCATCATTTTCTTTGGCGAAGAACCAGAGGCGCCCAATTTGATTTCGTAATCTTTTTAAAGTCTCAGCCAAGGTTTGATTTTTAGTAGAGCAGTTTACTAAATCGTGAAATTCTGCATCCAATTTAATTAATTTTCTTCTATTTTTTTCTTGTTTTATCTTCTCAAGCAATTCTTTTAATTTGTTTAATTCTTCCGGAGTTATCCTTTGAGCGGCAAGCCTCCCCGATAGCCCAATTAAAAATAGCCTGACTTCAAAGACATCTTTCAGTTCTTGAAAGCTTATGTCATTAACGTAGATGCCATTATTAGGTATTATATGAATTAGTTTTTCGCTTTCTAAGAGGATTAATACCTCTCGAATAGGCATAGGGCTAACTCCAAATTCTTTTGCTAATTCTTTAATATTCAATACCTGTTTTGGTTTATAATCCAGATAGACTATTCTTTTTTTAAGTTCTTTATAAATTTCTTTATTTATCATAAATATCACCTATATATTACTAATATATTCTTAATATATCAGCAAAATATCGTTAAGTCAATTTTTTATTCGTAAAAACAGTTTCGGGTATATAATTAGTTAGTTGGTTAATTAGTTACCTGGTTAGCTGATTAGGATAGAGACGAGTCAGCCGGTTACCCGGTTATCCGGTTGGCCAGTTTAAATAGCGGTTACAAGTTACAAGATGCAAAGTGCAAGATAAAAAGCTTATTTTTAGTTTATTGATTTGTACTATACGCTAAACGCTGTACGCTCTACGCTAACTAAATACTAACGACTATTTACTATTCACTAACGACTAATCAGTATCGAGTATCGCGTGAAGAAAAAGAAAAGTACTAGAAAAAAAGATAGAAAGAACAAAAGTAATAAATATTTTTTATATTTTTTTCTGAAAGAGGAATAACCTTTCTTTCTACACAACTAAATACACAAAATTAGTGTAAACTTTAGTGGGGTAGTTAGAAGAAAAAATATTATATATTATTGATACACAAATAAATAATTGAAAAACATTTCTAATTTTGTTATATTAAACTTAAAAAGGTTTTATTTATCAAACCCGAATAAAAACTTAATGTAAAAATAAAGGAGGGAATAATCTTGAATAATAATTCTAAGGATATCGTTTGGATAGATTTTGATAGTTTAGAAAATTTTATGGTCGACGTTTTTAAAGGGATAGGAGTTCCGGAAGAGGATGCCCGAATATGTGCTGATGTGTTGATTACTTCTGATAAAAGAGGGATAGATTCACATGGCATTGGTCGTTTAAAAACAAAATATTATGATAGAATTACAGCAGGTATTCAATCACCAAAAACAGATATGGAAATTGTTAAAGATGGTCCTACTACCGCAGTTATCGATGGCCATAATGGAATGGGGCAGGTAATTGCCAAGAAGTCTATGGCTTTGGCTATTGAAAAAGCTAAAAAAATGGGATTGGGGATGGTAGCAGTGAGAAATTCTAATCATTATGGGATTGCCGGTTATTATGTCTTAATGGCTATTGAAGCCGGGATGATTGGAATTAGCGGTACTAATGCCCGCCCTTCTATTGCTCCTACTTTTGGGGTAGAAAATATGTTAGGAACTAACCCTTTAACTTTTGGAATGCCCTCTGATGAAGAATTTCCTTTTGTCCTTGATTGCGCCACTTCTATTGCTCAGCGAGGGAAGATAGAATTTTATGACCGGGCAGAAAAAGAAATCCCTCCGGGCTGGGTAATCGGAGAAGATGGAAAGACCAGAACAGATACTCATCAAATTTTACAAGACTTAAAAACCGGAAAAGCTGCCCTTGCTCCCTTGGGTGGTATCGGAGAAGAGACTGCCGGGTATAAGGGGTATGGTTATGCTGCTGTAGTGGAAATTCTTTCAGCTGCTTTACAAAATGGGAAATACCTTAAGATGTTATCGGGAGTAGAAGATGGTAAACCAGTACCCATTAATCTGGGACATTTTTTTATAGCCATTAATATTTCCGCCTTTACAGATCTTAACTCATTCAAGAAGATTACTGGAGATATTCTTCGTTCCCTTCGTTCTTCTAAAAAGGTTCCTGAAGCAGAGAGAATTTACACTGCCGGGGAAAAAGAGTATCTGGCCTGGTTAGAGAGAAAAGATAAAGGTGCGCCCATAAACCAGAATCTTCAACAGCAGATTATTACTTTAAAAGAAGAACTTGGATTGACCCAGTATAAATTCCCTTTTGAAAAATAAAATAGAAGTAATTACTTTTTCTGTCATTCTCACGAAGATTGTACCCTATTTTTACGAGGGTGGACTCTGCGAAAGCAGGCAGTGGAAATCCAAAATAAAATTTAGGAGGCAATTATGAAACTTAAAAAGAAAATATCAATTTTTATTCTAATAATTCTTTCCGTTTTAATCTTAAGTTCTGTAAATGTATTTTCCTGGAATAGCCACTATTTTTATACCGAACTGGCTATAAAAAATAATGATTGGGTGAAAAATTTCCCCGAAATCGAAATAACTCCTTATACTTATGAAGATATAGACCAGGATGAATATAATCCGGAATTTGTAATAAAATATGTTGAAGAGGAGATTGGAGAAAAAGTAAAAGCCTCTGACATTCTCATAAATTATTCGGACGAACCGGACTGGGATTTAGATACAAATTTAGAATTAAACAAATTACAAGCTTTAACCGGGGGGAGTCAGGGATATCGTCATATGTATTTTTCTGTGTTTGGAGGTTTATTGAAAGCTGGAGATGCCCCCAAAAGAGCCAATCACTTTTTTGAAATGTCTAAGATTGCCTTCGGGAAAGGTGATAATTATTGGGGGTTTAGATTTGCTGCTCGGGCTATTCATTATTTAGAAGACCTATCCCAACCCTATCATACCTATCCCGCTCCTTTGGATGTCCTCTTTAAGAAATTTTTTAATGTAAAAAAACTGACTGTACTAGTTACCAATGCCCATTATGGTTATGAAGATTTTAATGGATATCTTTTTAAATATAAAAAGGATGAATTTTATAGTATTCTTCCAGAAGTTAAAACTGTGAAAATGGATGACATAGTTAAAGCGGCAATTAAGTTAAGCAAAGAAGCAAGAAAAGATTTTACACTTTCTTATCGAGAGACTATGAAATTATTTCCTGTATTAGATAATGATCAAGAGTTACTTATACTTGAGGAACAAGAAATAATAAAAATAGCTGATTCTCCAGATAGCCAAGAACTGATTAATTTGATGAAAAAAGATATACTATTAGGCTTGGGTTATTTAAATGGGTTTTTTGATTTGTTAGAAGAGTCGGTTGAGTGAAGAATAGCGTGGAGCGTATAGTGGATAGCGTATAGATTAGTATATAGTATATCGTATATAGTATATAGCAAAAAAGAAGTAGGACAGGCGTCTCACTTGTTTGTGAATTACAAAAGAGGGGGCACAATTCATTGTGCCCCTACACCTAAATCCTAGTTTCTTTAACGCGATACGCGATACTCGATACTAAATGAATGGGGGAAAATAAAATGAGAAGGGTTAATTCTAAATTAGTAAAGATCTATTTTTTAGTGTTATTCTTTCTGTTTCTTCTGGTCGCTTCGTCAGTTTTTTCAACAGAAAACAAAAAAGATTTATATTCTCTTGAAGATATCTCTAATGTCCGTCAATTTCATCTTTCTCCTGCAGCATCTGAACTTCTTAGAAAAAATGGTTTTGCAGTTTCACCTGCATATTATAAGAAGATAAGTGATATCTATTTAGAGTGCAAAGATACCAACCAGCCTATATTTATAACCACTGACGCAGTTCTCCATACCGGCCATATATTTTTTGACTATCTTTTGCGAATATTAGAAGTAGAAAAACTTTATGATTCAGCAGTCGAACTTACTGACCGCATGCTCGAACTTTCTATCAAACAATATAATGAAGCAAGCAGTGAAGAAGTTAAAGAGGCTGCCAGATTAAATATCGGTTTTTTTGCAGTGGCTAAAAGGCAGTTTGAACCTGAATATCAGGTTGATTATGGATTAAACGGATTAGTGGAACAAGAATGTGAAAATATAAAGAATCATAAAGGATTGGAGTTCAGGGAACTTTTAACCTACATAAAAAACCCCAGTATTTATCAGACTCCTTATGCCTACGAAGATTACAGTCAGTATGTCCCCAGAGGCCATTATACCAGAAATGAAAAACTGGAGAATTATTTTAAGGCAATGATGTGGTATGGGCGCATTGATTTTAAATTAATACCGGCTTCAGAAGAACCAGCTATAACTTATGGTAAGAAGATGACCCTGCAAGCCATTTTAATGTCTGATGCCCTTTTAAGAGATGAAAATGCCTATAAATTATGGAAGATGATTTATGAACCTACAGTCTATTTTGTGGGAAAGACCGATGATTTATATGTCGATGACTATATAAAACTTATTGAAGAAATATTTCCTTCGAATGAATCAGTGGATAGATATGATAACCAAGCGAAGCTCGCTGAATTTATTGATATGGCGATACAATTAAGAGCCCCTAATATTCTCTCTGGTTTAGCCTTTGCAGAGGATGGCGATTTTAGGGTTTCAGCTCAGGGTTTTAGATTTATGGGACAGAGATTTATTCCAGATTCATATATGTTTCAGGAATTGGTATTTGGAGTGAAGGATGAGAAGATAATTATGCAATATACCGGTGATAAAAAACCCTTTACTATGGAGATTATCCCCAACTTTGGACCAGTCAGGGCTTTCCCCCGGGGATTAGATGTATGTGCTGTGCTGGGGTCAAAGAGGGCACTGGAAATTTTAGAGGTAGAAGGAGATACTGAGTATACCGAGTATTATAATCAATTAAATAATTTAAAAGAAGAATTTTCTCTTAAAACCATAGAGGAATGGAAACAGAATCTCTACTGGCGCTGGCTTTATGCATTGCTCCCCTTATTAGAGGAGAACAAAGATACAAATTTACCTTGCTTTATGCAAAGTCCTGCCTGGATAGACAAGGAGTTACAGACCGTACTGGGTTCCTGGACTGAATTAAGGCATGATACCATTTTATATGCCAAACAGAGTTATACTATGGCAGGCAAAGGGATGCCCCCTGAACCAAAGTCGACTTATGGCTATGTTGAACCTTATCCGGAAGTCTATGCCAGATTAGAAGAGATGATGAGGGATTTAAGAAATAATCTTATTGCTCTTGACCTGGCTATCGAAGGAATTCCGGAGAAGATAAAAGAATTTGAAGAATTATTAGATAAATTAAAAATCATTTCTGAAAAAGAAATTAGCAATACACTCTTAGATAATGAGGAATACGAACTTATTTGGAATATCGGAAGTAAGCTTGTGTCTTTAAAAGAGTTTCCTTTAGAAATTTTGGAAAAGATAACTTCTGATACTGATGAAAAGATGGAAATTGTGGCTGATGTCCATACCGATGTAAATACCGGACAAGTTTTAGAGGAGGGAGTTGGCCCGCCGTTTAATATCTATGTTATAATAGATTCTGCTCAGGGATTGAGAATATGCCGGGGAGCTGTTTTTTCTTATTATGAATTCAAACATTCTATGGAAGATAGGTTGAACGATGAAAAATGGCAGGAAATGGGAGAAAAGGGAGAAAGGCCGAATCAACCTGATTGGGTGAAATCTTTTGTCGAAGAATAAAATAGTATCGAGTATCGAGAATACAGTGATAAGTAATGAGTAATTAGAGGAAAGAGTTGCTTGGTTTGCTGGTTAGTTAGTTTAAGAAGAGG
>NMQN01000216.1 GCA_003575245.1 Candidatus Atribacteria bacterium 1244-E10-H5-B2
TTTTTAAAAAGATAGTAACTTAAAAGCCTATATAAAATAACGCTTTCAGATTTTATGCTTAATTATTATGTTATATTCTTACTATTATATAACAAAACACTTGACTTTATAAAAGCTATCCTATATACTACAAGCATAAAGTTTAAAAAGAGGTGTTTAATATGAAAGCAATTAAGAGGATTCCCAAGTACCTAAGCATAGAAGAGACTGAGCAGCTGCTCAATCAGCCATACCTCGAAGGCTTGCGGTATAAAGATGAGCTAAAAAATAAGAGATATAACAAGGCTCAATGGTTAAAACGTACCCAGAATAAGCTATTTACTGCTAAAAGGGATTATGCAATCCTTCACTTGTTTTATTCCAGCGGGATCAGACTGAAAGAATTGATTAGCCTGGATCTAAACAATATCGATTTTAAAAGAGGAATTGTAAAGGTCCTGGGTAAAGGTAACCGGGAACGTGAAGCCTCGTTAACTAATGAAGCAATTAAGGTCTTAGAAAGCTATTTGAAGGCTCGTGGCTCCTGGAAAGGTAACAAAGGCAAGGCGGTGTTTCTAAGCAGGACCGGCTCAAGGATGACTAAAATGAACGTACAAAGAAATACAGAACGCTACGGAAAAGAAGCCGGCATAACTAAAAAAGTTACTCCACATATGCTAAGGCATAGCATAGCCACTCATTACTTAAATAGTGGAATGGACATAAGGAAAATACAATCCTTTTTAGGCCACGCAAGTTTGGCAAGTACACAAATATATACTCACCTGGTAACTGACGATCAGAGAGAAGAACGCAACCGGCTGCACCCGCAGAATTTAATTCAGAGAAAACTGATTTAACTTTGGAACTAAAGTTCCGAAGTTAGCTTGTAAGGTGCAAGTTTTTAGCGATATTTGCAATATTTCGCTTATGATTGCCTTAATCAAAAATTTGAGGGGGCTTAAAAGCGATATTTGAAGGCCAAAATTCTCTGCGCAGAGAATTTTCAAGCAGAAAAGCCTTATTTTTTATAACTTTAAGCTATTTCTAACGTTTTTAGTAAATAAAAGGGGTTTAACTTTATACGTTAAGGGTCAGAGAAACGCTATTTAGGCTATCAGGGAGCGTTTTTTAAGGGTATTTTAGAAAGGTTAAGGCGATAATTATGGTTAGGGCAAACTTAATAAAATTAAAGACTTTAAAACAAACTAAAAAATTCTATCTATGGGAATTAAAAAGAAGTGAAAGCCTAACCAAAAGCGAAAAATCTAAATATTTATTGGCCTTAAAATCTATCGAGAAAATTATTAAGGCAAAAGAGGAATCCGGAGGGAGTTATTAAACAATAAAGGGGGTATTTTAGAAATGAATAGAATTACTGTAATCAGGGTAATAAAGAGTTATACCGGGAAAGATGGCTGGGGTTATGACTGCGTAGAAGGCTCAGATGGTAATATCTATCACGTAAAACAGGAACCTAATAGCAATTGGAAAGCCGGAGATGATATAACAAAAGCAAAAAAGACAAAAGAATAATTTTAAGTTTGTGGTGGTTGTTTATTGGTTAATCTATTTAAGGAAAAATTAAAAAAGTGGGGTTAATATGTTTGAGAAAGTATCTACTAAAGAAATTAAGAAAATTAAAGAGAGGTTAGAGGCAGAATTAGAGGATAAGTCTTTACCACTTCAAAGCGAGAGTTAAATAATTACGGCGGTCCGGCCAGACTAAGAACAGAACCGGACTGCCGATCCCTGCTCTCTGGTTTTAGTATGTTTCCGGAGGGCAGGGAATCTCTAAGAAAGGGGGTGAAGGGAAATGAGAAAGAAGAGGATAGAAAAAAAGAAAACAATAGAGCCGTCAGGATCTATAACACCTTCAAGAGATATTTTCAAATTCAAGTCAAAAAATATTGGAGTATTTAAAAAACCGAAGATAGAAAGAAAAGATAACACTAAAAAATAAATTAAAGGAGGTAATTAAAATTATGTGGTGGTGGTATTTGATCCCGATATTAATTTTATCGGTAATAGCCTTAATATCTTATCAATCGGGCAAAGAATTAAAAGAAGATATAAAGAAAAAGCTCGTCTAAAACAATTCGGTGATCTGACTTTCTATGCGTTCTGCAGATTGCCGTTTACCCTGCTCTCCGTTCGTTCGGTGCTTTCGGGGGGCAGGGGGTATTTAATAGGTGGAGGAAAAACTAATGGGTACTTTTATGATTGTAATATTAATAGCTTCTATATATTTTATTGGTTCTTTTGTAGTAGTAACAATATTAACTATTTGGGATATATACAAAGGCAAAGGACAATACAGGAAATTTACCTTAGATACAGACTAGGCAAGGAGGTTGAAAGGATGGATCTATCGGATCATATTCCCATATTAATAATAGCTATACCTCTATTGGCAGCTTTCTCGGTGCCACTTATCGGTCGGATAAATAAAAAAGCTACGGGAATTCTTACCATCCTTGCTTTAAGCGTAAGTTTAATTTTAACCATTATATTAGCGGTTAAAATACTAACAGTTGGTCCCCAAGTTTATGT
>NMQN01000058.1 GCA_003575245.1 Candidatus Atribacteria bacterium 1244-E10-H5-B2
ACTTATTTTTCGATGAAGAAAAAAAAACGAATAAGTAAACTAATCCGGCGGTCCGGGAAGAACTAAAAGAACAGACCCGGATTGCCGTTACCTGCTCCCTGGAAATGCAATAAAAAACCAGGGAGCGGGGTTATTTGCAATTATTAAAAAAAAAGTGTATGCTTATATGTAGAAAAGTTGGTATGATGCCCGAACAGTTAAATTCGATTTAAAGCGAATTTAAGCCAGTTGAGATCATAAAATCTCAAGGCTTGAATTCGCTTTTTTTATTTAAAGATAATTAGAGGTGATTAAAATAGAAATGATTGAAAATGTAAACATAGGGAATAAAGATAGATACCGGGTAAATACTCAGGAAGCTAAAAAAAGGCAAAATAAAGGACTTGAACAGAGATGGCCGGAAAGATTAAAGACCGGCGATAATGGCTTTTCTATCTGGGAATACCAAAATGATATTATTCGATTCTCGGAAAGGGAGATCTATTTACCAGAGAAAAAGGAGAAACTGATCAGGCTTGAGGGCTGGGAGCGAGAGGTTTTTACAGACTGCTTTTATAAGAATAGGCCTCGATTGATCCTGATATCCCTGGCCAAAAAAAATGGAAAATCTACCTTTTCGGAAATTGTTTTGGTGTGGTTTTTAACTGCCCAGGAGCCAGGGGGAATTTATGTTTGCAGTAACTCGAAGGATCAATCAAATTTTATAACCTATCGAAAAATAGTTTTAATGATCAGGAAAAATCCTGAACTTGATAAGATGTGCCGAATCTATAACGATTATATTGAGAATATTAAAACCGGGAGTATTTTGAGGTGTCTGAGCTCATCCTACCGGTCAAGTGCCGGTCTGAATCCCTTATTAATTTGTATCGATGAAATTTCCAGTTTTGATACAGATTCATTGAAATTCTTTTATGAGGAATTGCAATTATCACCGATATATGAGCATCCCTTGATCCTGGTAACCTCTACCGCTGGCCGAGAGGAGCAGGGGATTTTGTGGGATCTATTTAAAGCCAGCGAAAAAGGTAATACTCCGGAAAGCTATTTCTATATCAAACAAGGAGAAGAGGCTAATCCCTCAAGTTTTGTAACTAAAAAATATTTAGACAGTCAAAGAAACAAGCCGGGTATGCGAGAAAATTTATTCAAGCGATTACATAAAAATCTTTGGGTAAGTGAAGAAGATTCCTTCGTAACCGATGATGATTTTAGAGCTTGTCTTAATTTTAACCTGGTAAAAAGGCCTAAAACCAAAATTCCGGTATGGCTCGGGCTTGATGTCGGAATTCGTTCGGATTATACCGCTATTAGTGCAGTAACCGGGTCACTGGAAGGGAATATTGAACTGGTCGATCACAAAATATATATGCCTTCAAGAAGTGAGGAGATCCAATTCGATGATGTTAAAAGGTATATTCTCGAATTAAATGAACTTTATAATATCCTGGGGATAGAATTTGACCCCTACCAGGCTATACAGCTATCCCAAGACCTTAGAAAAGAAAGGGTAAATATGGTGGAACTCCCTCAGACTCAGGAAAATACTATTAGATTTAGTCAAAATCTATATAACTTGATCAAGACCAGGAGAATAAACTTTTATCAAAGTGAAGAGGTCAGAAAATCCCTGCTTAATTGTAAAGTAGTTTATTCTTCCAGGGGCTGGCATATCGTTAAGCGATCGGGAGCTAAAAAAATTGATTTGGCCGTTTCTTTGGGTATGGCCTGTTACGGAGCGACCCTGGGAGCGGGGTTGTTAAGGCCTAATAAGGGGAGGGTCTATATTTCTGGGGAAGAACGGAGCTATTCCCCTGAAAAAATAAAGGAGCTGAAAAAGGAAAGGGAGAGATTGAAAAAAGTTCCCGAATCTCATAAACTAAAGGTCTGGATAATATAAAAATAAAGGTGGTGATCCTATGTTGGAAAATATTAAAAATAGTCTAAAAAGGGCTTTTTCTAAGGCAGAAATACCCGGGGAAAAGGTCGATTCTGAGGAAAGGGTAATTAATGCCGGGGCTGTAAACAAAGGCTCGGTTTATATCTCTACCGATCAGGGTTTGATTTTTCCTTTTATGCAGTTAGAAAAGTTTAAAATTGAAAAATCCTCTAAGCAAATAAAGGAAACCAAGGCTTTTTTAAGCAAGAATCAGTTAATCACAAGGCCTTATAGCCCCTATAATTTTATAAAGCTGATTTCGAGAATGCCTTTACTAAGCGCTGGAATATCAATAATTGCTGAGGATGTAAGCTCGGATGGTTGGTCCCTGATCAAGAAAGGGGAAGAAGAAAATAAAGAAGAAAAGAAAGTTTTAGAGGATTTTTTGAATCACCCTAACAGTGATAAAGCTATTTCTTTAAAAGATATCATAAAATTTTTGGTTATCTCTCGTCTTTCCCTGGGGGATTCGGCTTTGGAAGTGGTCCGAACCGTGGGAGGCCGGGTCTGCGAAATATATGCCCTAAACCCGAAAAATATTTACCTGACTAAAAAAGATGAGAATGGGGAGCGAAAATACTGTCAAAAA
>NMQN01000873.1 GCA_003575245.1 Candidatus Atribacteria bacterium 1244-E10-H5-B2
ATATGCTTTCCGGTATTTGTAAATTTCCCTGTTTATCAGCTTCTTTGCCTTTGGACCCTCGACATTCACACTTTTATCTTTGACATTCACACTTTTATCTTTGACATTCACACTTTCACCTAAAACATTCACACTCTCATTTTTAACATTCACACTTAAGGCATACTTACCATAGCCAACCCTGGCAATCTTCCCCTCTTTGCATAGGTTAGACAGAATCTTCCTTATATTCACACTTGTTTTTTTAAGTTCAGAGGCTATTTCCTTAGCCCTTAAAGGCTTTTTGCTTTTAGACAAAAGAGAGATAATTTCTTCCCTGGTATTCATCGTTCTTATTCCCTTCCATTAAATTTTTAATGCTCATTCCTCTTTTTTTCGGTCAAGCCTTCTTCAATTCCCACTTATAAAAAGGCAAAATTTTTTTTAGAGTTTTTAAATTTAACCTCATTATTATCCTCTTTGTCATATCATTTATTGTCTTCTCCGGATAGAAATTTATCTAAATTCTCAACGCTTACCAGGTAACGTTTACCAACCTTTATTGCCTTTAGCCTGTTCCTTCTTATATACGCCCGGACTGTTTCCACTGGGATATTAAGCATTTGCGATAAGGCCTCTACATTATAAAATTGTTTTCGTCCTATCTTAATCGTTTTGATATTCTTCATAATCTATAAATTCCTCTTTTATATTTGATGTATCTTATTTTAGCACATCTGAATATATAAAGCAAGTAGAAAATATATAAAAATTTTTTAACCTATATAATTTCTTTTTAAATTACTTTACATAATATTATTTATCGGACGTTGAAACTCTATAACCCTTTATTTATAACGGTTACAGCAATTTATAAAACTTGCTATATTGCTATTTTCCTATTTTTTAACCCAAAACCCTATATATAGCGTATATCCAGATACCAATCCCTCTAATTGACCCCTCAAAACTTCGCAATGCATTTCAAAGTTTGCTTCACATAAGCTAGGTATAATCGGATCCATCGGATTCTTTATCCTGGTATTTTAGCTAAAAAAGCAGGTTAAGGTATAAATGCTTATGATTGCCTGTAAAATAAAAATATTCGCTAATTAGGCTACTTAGAATCGTTTTTAGGGGTATTCTGGAGATTAAACTGGTATTAGTGAAGAAGTGAAGAAAGCAAGATCAAAGTAGTTTGACCTTGAAAAATTAGGTAGGTTATTTAAGAGGTGCTTTTAGTGCTGAAATTCACGTTCCAGGTGCCTTTCTGCCCTTGTTATCTGCTTACCAAGCATTAACCCCTTATGATTGCCTGTTAATTCTTTCTATTCCTGTAAACCCCTGTTAGATAGTCTATTTTTTATACTAAAACCGCAGTAGATAAAACCCTTCTCTTTTTTGTTATAATTTCCTTGGATTCCTTGGATTAAAGATACTTAATCCCCTTTCTTTTTGTAGGATAAACCTTACATTCCTTACTTTAACCCCTAACCCTTTCTTTTTATCGATATTTCTTTCGATTCTTTCGTTTTGAATATAGACCCCTGACCCCTAAAAATAGTATCGCTAAAAAGCAGGAAACCCTTATCGCTACGGCAGGACAGGGCAAAGACCACTGACCCTTTTTTAGGGGTAGGAGCTCCCGCCCCCTTTTTTGTAGTTTTTTGGTTAAATCAGTTAAATTTTCTGCCCTGGTATTCAGGTTAAGGTATGATTACCTACCAACTACCTTAAAAATGTAGAGAGTAGCGAATAAAGATACTCTACGTTCGTTAAAAGGGCATTCCTGAAGAATTAAAGGAGATTTATCTAATTATACGATTAGGTCATCTTTTACCCTGAAAATCGCTTATATGATGATCAGTCTGGGAGCCACACCGAGAAATGAAAAAAATTTTATAGACCCTAATAATCCATTTTTTAGAGTAAAGTGGTTTTGAGCCACACCAAGAGCAGAGCCACACCAAGCCACACGGAGACGGTGCAAAAGTGGTCGTGTAACCCTTGTAAAATAACGATTTATTTTTTCTGATTTTCTGCCCTTTTTGGCTCTTTGATTTATTTTGCTTAATTTTCTTAACAAAATCATAATATAAGTTAAGGGAAAAATCCAAACAGTCTTTTTATTTTTATTCTTTCATACCTAAAAAGATAATTTTGTTAAATAAAAAATGGCACCGAGCCACACCAAGGAATTAAGCTATATCAAGCTTTACAGAGTTTTTATTTTCCAGCACTTTCGATATTATACAGAATCTGTATTTTGTTAAGTAAGGGTAAAATTCCTTTTTGGCCTTCCCGAGTTCCCCGGGATCTTCTGAAACAAAGAAAGCCCCTTTTAGCGATTCCCTGTCCTTTTTGTCCTTTTTCTGTTTCATTAGTTTCATTTTTTACCTTGTATTAGTGAAGCATAGTGAAGTATAATTTTTCTTCTTTATCGCTTAAAGCCCCTGAATTATAAGAGCTTTGACGTTACCAGGCAATTTTATAATTTACGAAAGATTTTAATCAGGATCAGAAATAAAAAAAGAAGGTAAATCTACCCT
>NMQN01000215.1 GCA_003575245.1 Candidatus Atribacteria bacterium 1244-E10-H5-B2
TATCTTCTGTTTATCTCTACTTCAGATATTTATCGTAATACTAACAATAAAAAGGGGACAAACTACTTTTTTATAAAATATTTAAAATGAGAATAGGTAAGAAATAGTCTGTCCCCTTTTTATTTACCTTTAATTTATTTCTTCTAATGTGCTAATTACATCAATTCCCAGACTTGCAAGTTTATCATAACTATGGTGTCCATTGGCAACCAGTAAACAATCGCACCCAATATGTTTTGAAACATCATAATCATGGATAGTATCCCCTATTAGAAGTACCTCCTGTGGATTTAAATTTAACTCAGCTATCCATTTTTTTCCATTTTCAATTTTACTCTCGGCATAGTGGTTTTCCAAACCTATTATTCTACTAAAATACTTATCAATACCATAATATTTAATCTTTTCTATAAGGACATCTTCTTTTGAAGCAGATAAAATTGATTGAGATATTCCTCTATCTCTTATTTTTTTCAGTACTTCTTCTACTTCATCAAATAGCTTACACTCATTAAAACGCGTGTAATATTCGCTTATAAACTCATTAGTAAGCTTCTCAAAGGATTCCTTAGAAAAATCAAATCCCAGTTTTGAATAATATTTTGTTACCGGGAAATCAAAAATATCCCTGTATTTTTTTGAATTTATCCTTGGCAAGTTGCGTTTTTTTAACATCTTATTCATTATTTCCACTACTAACCATACGTCATTTATCAATGTTCCGTTCCAATCCCAAATAATATGCTTATGCTTCGCTATCTTTTCTATCATTCATAACCTCATTTAATAAATATCATAAATAGAATATTAAAGGGGCGTCTCCTTGATTATTTATAAATCATATCAAATAATTTATCTGCTGTATCCTGATTCAAATCTTTGAGAATTTTATATTCATCCAGAGCGGCGTTTTTATCCCCATGAACCAGATAAATTATTCCCAGGCTATAGTGGGCAAAAGTATAATCCGGCTGGATACGTATAACCTGTTTAAAGACTTCAATAGCTTTTTCATAATCCTTTAATTGGCTGTACGCCCATCCCAGGCCATAATGAAAATCTGCATCTTCCGGATTTTGTTTAATCGCCTCCTTAAAAACATCAAGAGATTCCTGATATTTTCCCAGTTCTCCATAAGCCCAACCCAGGTTATAATAAATATTAGTGTAATCAGGATTGATACGAATAACTTCCCGGTAAGCCTCTACGGTTTTTTCATAATTTCCTTTTTTATTATAGAGCCATCCTAAATAGAAGAAAGCATCAGCATATTGGGGATTCTTTTGGATTGCTTTTTTAAAGCTTTCGATAGCGGCGTTTTCATTATTTTCCATTTTTCGGTAAATCATACCTATGGTGTAATAAAATTCACCAGCAGAATCGGGTAGGAAATTTGCAGCCTTTTCCAGGTTTTCAACAGCTTCAGGATATTTTTCCATCTTTTGGTAATTCATTCCTAAATGATAAAATGCCTTGCCATAATCCGGTTGGAAATGTACAGCTTTTTTAAAATTATCAATTGATTTCTGATACTCGCCGATTTGCTCGTAGGTAATTCCCAAACCATAATGAATTTGGGCATCATCGGGGTCAAGCAGTAAAGCCTGCTGAAAGGCGGCAATTGACTCATTATATCTTTTTAATTCATTATAGGCTAATCCCAGGCCATAATGGGCGCTGGCAAAATCCGGTTTACTGCGAATGGTCTGCTTAAAGGCTTCTAATGCTTCCTTCATTTTTTGAAGTTCCAGATAGGCAAGCCCCAATCCGTAATAAGCTGAACTGTAATCGGTTTTCGAATTAATAGCATTTTTATAATGGGTTATCGCTTTTTCGAATTGACGAGTATTTCTGAATATTTTTCCAATTTGGAAATGAGCTTCTGCGTGACCCGGGTCTAATTCGATAACCTGTTGAAAATAAGCAAGCGCTTCTTCGTATTGCTTTTCATTTTCTAATAAATAAACACCCTGAAAGTACAGTTCTTCTATTGATTTGCCCTGACTAAAACTGATACTACTGCCCGAAGCAATAAAGATAATAATCAAAATCAAAAAAATAATGGGTATATGTGAATTCTTCATCCCCTACCTCCTGCCCATGTTATCTAATGTTTTATGTAGGATAAATTACCGATAACCGATAACATATTTTTAATGGAATAATTCTTTCAGTACTCTATTTATTATAATATATTTTAATGGTTTATTCATTATTTTAACATATTTTTACATATTATAATTATTTCTGAAATTGTGAAGTCTAACCCCGCTTACAACCCAGTTTACCGTTCTCTATGTGAGTTCGATTCCGATACTATTTAACCACTCAATAACTTTTTTATTTATCCTCTTATCTCTAAATTTGAACCATTTTTCTCTGTAATCCGGATAATCCGCTATTACATTTTTAAAACGCCTGAAAGCTCCCTTGCCATCTAAAGCTATGCTCAATTTTTCCCTTAATAATTCATCCTCCACCTTCTCGGCAAATTCAACCATTAAATCATATCCGTTACATGGTGGACC
>NMQN01000399.1 GCA_003575245.1 Candidatus Atribacteria bacterium 1244-E10-H5-B2
GTCTGATATAAAATGTGTAGCGGTTAACGACTGGTGAATTAGTCTTATCCCCGTAAAAACAAGATAAAAAGCAAATGAGGGAATAATTGCGGGAGCTTTTTACCTATCGCAAGGGAAAGATGTATCGTGTATTCCGGACCATTGGCTAAAATATATTTAAGATCTTAAAATAGGCCTTTTAAAACCCTTTAATTTAAATTTTCCAAAAACTTTGCTGCGGAGGATAAATGTTTTGCTGCCTTTTCGACTATTGAAGGGTTAATATTATAAACCTCTTCCCAGCCTTTTTGTATAGAACCGGTATGTTCTCGGGCAGCCCAGGGGCCAGTTCCCACTTGAAAACCGTTAGCCCATTTATATAAAGGCGGTAACTTGATATTAAAATACTCTACGTAGGCCATTACATCTTCGTGACTCCAATTATAGATGGGGGAATAATAGACTACGCCGTGTTTATTTACATTCATACCACCTTTGCCGGGGTCATTTCCGTCTTTTATCCGCCTGCCAACCAGAAGCATATCGATTTCATTTTCTTCAAAATACCACTTCTGCCCGGTATTCTGAACAATCTTGTACCAGATAGAAGCTATTTTTCCATGCTGAGGAAAGAGCATATGCCGATTTTTTACCAACCATTTTAAGTCCTGGCCGGTATTAACAACTTCCAGGTTATCCGGACCATGTTTATCAGCCCAGTTAACCACTTCGGGATATTCAAGATTACTTCTAACCCAGAAGGTTCGATTGATGCCGATCTGCTGACACATATGTTTTAAAACAATAGAATCTTTACCACCACTCCAGGATACTGCTACTTTCTTCCCCGCAATCTTCTTTTTGATCTCCTCTTGAGTTTTGTTCTTCAAACAAATTATCCTTTTTCGATACTCTGGATCTTCTTCCAATCTTTCTCTTGTTCTTTCCAGAGTTTCGAGCCATTCATCCTGCTCTATTTGATGTTTAATTCCTAAGATAATACCAACTCCTTTTTTTAATTTTAGAATATATTATTAATTATTGTATAGCCTTATTTCTTAAATATCCCCTTCTTTTAATCTTATTTAAATCCTTCTATTTTGTTGATTTATATCTTCTTTTAATTCTTTTCCCGGTCTATAAAACATTCAATATTAGTAATGCTACACAAATGGTTCCACGATAATTCTATTTATAAAAATATTTTTTGTCTGGTTACTTATTAAATAAGTTTATAAATAGAAGATAATAAATGGACAGAAAGATAGATTGTGAGATTCACTCGAAGACAAAAAAAGAACTATGAAATTTAAATATTGTATCTGTTTTAATAATTTTTAACATAATTTACTATATTATATACCATTTTACCCTAGAGGTCAAAATTGAACCAAAAGAGGTAAGTCTATGCTTTTTATTATATTTTTACAATTCTTTTCTTATTATTTTTTCTTTCTAACTACCCTATTAATGTTTACACTAACAAAATCTTTTAATAAATAATTGAAAACAAGCAATTAAACAGGATTTATAGTACTTACATGAACATTAATTAACTCTTTAAGTTTATAGATGTTTCGTAATTCCTCTATAATCTCACCCCAACAAAAAGTTCTAAACCTCTCCAATAGGGGGAGCTTGACAATTTCCAGCCCTTTGGTATTTTGCTTAAGGGCTCTTTATTTAAAGAAGGATTTTTTAAAGATTTGTCGTATAATGAATATAGAAAAATTATATTCTGCTTCAATAGGTGGTAAGTGGCACGGTAGGACCATTAAATATATATTAGAAAATCCTCTATATAAGGGATTGCTCATTATAAGGACAATAAAGTTAAGAATAAGGAATTAGGTTTAGTTTAAAACGTTATTCTTAATAAAATAAATATAGTCAATATAAAAAATCTAAGTTTGAACTTTTCGTACTTTTCAAAAAATGGGGGGTGCATTATGCCTACCAATATTAATGCTCTCGATGTAGAAGGAAACACGGTAGGAATCACTGTTGATTTAGAAAGAATTGACCATTGCCCAATTTGCCATAACGGGATAGAACCAATTATTCTTAATAATTATTTAATTGGTTCAGGTTCAGATATTTTGCAAAGATTATATAGGTGTCCAACAAATCAGTGTGGCAGAATTTTTCTTGCAAATTATTATCGTTATTATCCTAATGGATATTACTTTTTTAAAAACTTAGAGCCCTGGCAACATGAAGAGCTTTTACTCCCAGATTTATTAAAGAAAAATTTTCCTGATTTTTGCGAAATATACAAGCAAGCTATTATTGCCGATGAAATGAATTTAAAAGAAATAACCGGCATGGGGCTACGTAAAGCACTTGAATTTTTAATTAAAGACTTTGTTGTAAAGAGCCTAAAAGACGATGAAGAGGATGGCAATAATAAAGAAAAAATTAACGAAGTTAAAAAATCTTTTTTGGGCCCATGTATTCAAAAATATATTAATAATCCAATCATAAAACGTAGAGCTAAAAGAGCTGCTTGGCTGGGCAACGATGAAACCCACTATTTAAAAAAAGT
>NMQN01000024.1 GCA_003575245.1 Candidatus Atribacteria bacterium 1244-E10-H5-B2
CCTTTATATAAAGAATAATTTATAATATGAAATATGCCACCTTCCATCGCTTTAATACCATAACTATTTAAGGCATTAGGATTTGCTAAAACGGCTACTGCTACTCCTACTCCTAAAAGCATATAACCAATCTGGGAAACTGAATGATAAGCCATAAGTCTCTTTATATCTTTCTGGATAATAGCCATAGTAACTCCGATAAACATAGATAAAAGACCAAAAATAATAATTATCCAGCCTATGGTTAAAGTATTCATAGTAATATTATATAAAGAAAAAACTACCCTAAATAAAGCATATAGACTGGCTTGACTTGCTACTATTAACATCATAGTAATGGGTGCTGGAGCTTCTCCGTAGGCGTCAGGTACCCACATATGCAGGGGGGCTGCTCCTGCCTTCATAGCCAGGACTGAGATTAAAATACATAAAGCAATCTTGTCTAATTGAGAGTATTTAATCATCTTGGCTATAACTGCAAGATTAAGAGTACCATACTGCCCGTAAAATATTCCTGCAACAAATAAAACCATAAGGGCAGATATTGTACTAACCACCATATATTTAAAACCCGCTTCTACCGGTTCACCCAAATCAACCCCTCTGAAACAAATTAAGACAACAGAAGCAATAGAAGAAATTTCTAAAAAGACAAAGAAATTAAACATATCACCGGTAAACACCATTCCAAACATACCCACAGTTAAAAGCAATAATAGAGGATAATATTTATCAAGTCCACTATGCTGCTTCATAAAACTTAAAGAATAAACTGCCCCCAAAAAAGAAACAACTGCAATAATTAAACCCATAAATATACTCATTGCATCTATCTGGAACATAATCCTGATGGGGAATTTTAACCCTGAAGGCAAAGTCAAAGAAGGAGACGTTGCACCAAAGACATAAACTTGGGGACCAACTGTTAGTATTTTAACCGCTAATATAATGGTTAAAATTAAACTTACACTTAAAGCAAGAGTGGTAAGAATTCCCATAGCTTTTTTATTTATTCGACCGATAAGTGGTACTAAAAAAGCGGCCAATAGAGGTATAGCTATTATCAATATAGGAATATGGTTCGATAGATTCATCCTTTCAACTTCCTTGCTTAGTCTTTATCCAGGTTAAATTGCTTGTATTGTCCTTTTCCTTTGTATATATCCCAAATAGTTAATATTGTTACTATTACAAAAGAAGCAACAAAATATATAGTAGCTATTAATATTACAATCATAAAAGTACCCATTAGTTTTTAACCCTCCTTTATTTATTTATAGAGACATACCAATTACCAATCCCAACTTTCTAACTCATATTCTGACACTTTTACTGAAACGACTTGTTTACCTAGTACAAGTACTAATGTGTGTAAGAAGGTGGGGTGATGGTCAGCTGAAGTTCTTTCTTCTCAACTAACTTCATGGTTTTGAATATCCTGCTACCATCTACAAGCTCTCCTCCAAGATTTTCACCGTATTCGCCGACAATCTGTATAATTTTATCGGATTGACCACGAGGAGTGAATAATACCGACACTTCATATGGGCCTTTCTTGAATTCTTCTCTTTGGGGAATTAATAGGACTGCTTTAAATTTGCCGTTGGATATAATTGTCTTTTTACTAACTCCGATATACAAATCTGAACCAGATCTTCCCCATACATTAAAATCCACAATTAGAGTTGCATCGTTTGGCAAATCCGTATTACCCGAAATTGTAACCTCACCATCATAACCATTTACATCCGTTATTATCAGATTAGAAAAAGGTCTCTCAGCTAATTGTTGTTTTTGTTCTACTGTTTGTTTAACTTCTGGCTCTGTTTCTTTCTTTTCTCCACTACAGCCACTTAGGAAAATCGCCAGTATTAAAAACAAAATTATTAAAAAATACTTCCTTTCCATTTCTTTAATCCTCCATATATTTATTTAATAAATCGCTCAGAATATCCCCTAAAATAGGGTCCCTGATAGCCTGATTAGCGTTTATTTAACCCTACTGGTAGGGGATTATCAACCCCCTTTTTACCAAAATAGCTAAAAGTTATGATAAATAAGGTTTTCCGTCAATCTGGCCAGAATCAGGCCTTCAAATTTGCGTTTTAAGGGGGGTCAAATTTAATTAACGTATAATCATAAGCGTAAATTCGATATTTCCGTTAAAAACTTGCACTTATACCTAAATCAATTTCCTTTGAATTAAATTTTGTGGGTGCAACCGATTTCTCTCTTCTCTCTGATCATCGGTTATCAGGTGAGTATATATTTGCGTAGAAGCCAGGCTCTCGTGGCCTAAAAAATTCTGTATCTTTCTTATGTCCATTCCCGCATTAAGATAATGGGTAGCGATTGAGTGTCTTAACATATGCGGAGTAACCTTTTTATTTATCCCGGCCTCTATTCCATATCTTTCGGTATTCCTCTGAATATTCATTTTGGTTATCCTGGTCCCGGTCCTGCTCAAAAATAAAGCCCTGCTTTTATTGCCTTTCCAAACCTGACGAGCCTTCAAATAGCCTTGTAATATCTTTATCGCTTCATTAGTTAATGTGGCCTCACGTTCCCGGTTACCCTTACCTAATACCTTTACGATTCCCCTCTTAAAATCGATATTATTTAAGTCCAGGTTAATCAATTCTTTTAGTCTGATCCCACTGGAATAGAATAAGTGAAGGATCGCATAATCTCGTTTAGCCATAAATAGCTTATTCCTACTTCTTTTTAGCCATTTGTCTTTATTCTGTTTCTTCTCTTTTAGCTCTTCTTTATATCCCCTGCCTTCAAAGTAGGGTTGATTAAGCAAGCGCTCAATCTCTTCTATGCTTAGATACTTAGGGATTCTCTTAATTGCCTTCATTTCAAATACCTCTTTTTAAACTTTATGCTTATTATATAGAATAGCTTATTCTTTGTCAAGTGTTTTGTTATATAATACACATAAAATAACAATATAAAAAAGCATATAATCTAAAAAGCCTTATTTTATAGTAGTTTCAGGCTATACTTTTTTTTATAAAATATTAGTGTTTTGTTATTATTCTTTCAATTAGTGATAATTTAACGATTTAATGATTACCGAATAACTGCTTCCGAAATTTTCGGTCAATTAAAAAAGATTTTTCGATAACCCTTTTTTGCCTTTTTATGCTTGTATTTTGTCATTATACTTTACATAATTTATCTGTTTTGCCTACCCTCTAGTGGCCATCCCTACATACGGGTTCCCTTCTTTTGGAAATGGTACTGCCATAATTTTCTCTAGCAATTCTTCTAAAGAAGTTTCTTCGTCATCCCTGTAATCTTTTAGTAACCCCCAAATTATTTTTCTGTATTCTTTTTTAGTCAACTGTTTTCACCTACCTTTTATTATCTTTATTATCTTTTCGACATCTACCCCATCTTTCATTTTAATCGGTTTGCTCCCACAAATTGGACACACCAAAATTATTTTTCGCCTACGCCGGCACCACCCGCAAACTAAGCATTTATATCTTGGTAACATTTCAAATCCCCTTTTATTGTAGAAAACCCTTTGTTAAGGGATAGATAAGACCCTTCCCCTTTTTGTCAAGATAACGTTCTTTTTGTTCTTTTTATTTTTAGATAGTAAATTGGATCACCCAGTAACCCAATTATAAGTTATAAAGCAATTACCATATTCTGCGAATTAGCTTTCTGCCTATTACCTTGTTTTTTATTCTCCTGGTAATTTTCTTAGGATCGCCGGAAGCCACCTTTGAAACATCGTTAGCTATCCTGGCCAGGTTAAAAAGAAAAGATATTAGTTTATTCATTTAACACCCCCCCCTAATTTAATAAGTTTATTAATCGCTTCCAGAGCCCACAAAAACGAATTTCTTTGTTTTACCGTTAGCCTTTTATCCTTTAGTTTTTTACCATAAAAGCTTTTAGTTTTTTCTAAATCCTCTAACTTCACCTTTTGAGGACACATCGATTAAACACTTCCTTAGAAAAGATCGAGTCAAATTCATTTTTTAATTCACCATTTTTTTTAATATATTCCTTAAAATTCTTCTCGGTCATTTCGCTCCTGTGTAAAGAAACTACTTTATGGACTACCTCTTTAAATCCGATTAATAATTTTGAAGCTCTTCTAAAATATTCTTCTTCTTCTTTAGTCAATTTTCCTTTTTTCATTTTCTTATATTTACCGCCTTTTTTTTAGCAATAGTTCGTTATAGTCCACGCTTTCCCCGGGGCCTATTTCGCCTATGACCACGCCCCGGAGATTGTATAATTTTATTTTAGGATGGTTCCTTTCTTTAATGCTTTTTCGTTCTTTTCTGTCGTTGCCTTTTTTGACCAATTTGTGAAGTTTTCCGACTAAATTTTTGTTTATTTTCATTTAATTTACTCCTTTTTTAAGTCCAAGAGGGCCTATAAGCAGGGCACGAAAGTACTTTATCCAATTTTCTCTATTAGAATTTACCTTAGTATTGCAACCCACACATAAAGTTATTAAGTTATTAGGGTTACAATTCTTCTTATCATAATCTATATGGTGGATAGAAAGAGCTCTATCACTTTGTAACTCTCCACATAGTTGACAGGTGTAGTGGTCTCGTTCCCTGATGTTCCTTCTTAAGGTTCTTGTCCAGTCAACTGAATAAGGTTCAAACGAGATACCACCTTGCCAAAGATAACACTTGTCCCCTTTACGTGCTTCACTCATTTTTCGTTTATGTTCTTCAGAAAATGGAGGCATCTTCTTACCCTTATGTGCTTCACTCATTTTTCTTTTTGCTTCTTCGGAATGCTTATAACCTTTTTGGCTTTCACTCATTTTTCTTTTTGCTTCTTCGGAATGCTTATTACCTTTATGACTTTCACTTATTTTTCTCTTTGTTTCTTCAGAAAGTTTTTTCCCTGTCATAGCTTTGCTTATATTTCTCTTCCACTCTTCAGAAAAAATTTTTCCTGTTAGAGCTTTACTTATACTCTCTCCCATTTTTGCTAATCTTTCATCTGTTTCTTTAGTTAAACCTTTACTCCAAGGGATGTTACCTTTATGGCTTTCACTATTTTTCTTTTTAACTTCAGGTCTATTATTAACTATCTTCATAATTTTGCTTAAATTTTCTCTATACTCCCCAGAGAGCGTCCTACCTTTAAGTGCTTTGCTTAAATTCTCTCTATGCTCTTTTGTTCTTACATAAACTCCACTTGGCATACCGTTTTACTTCTTTCTTAGATTTGGGTTATCAGAATATCCCCAGAATCTACCATCAGCGCCAACTAATATTTTGCAATTTGCGGCAGAGGAATAAGCATTGTAATGTCTACTATCTATCCAGAGCAATTTCCCTCTTTTTGTAATGTAATGCGGAGTTGTTTCATTTGGGTTAATTTTCATTTCAATCCTCCTTAATTATTTATAATAAAATTTTTATAAGCATAAGCATATTTATTTTCACCATCAGTTACCACTGCAAGTTTTACATTTTTATTTTTGTATGTTCCCAAGAGCCTCTCTTTCCCTATCCAAGCATCTCCATAGTTACAATCCTCTTCCCATTCAATATCATTTTCGTCAATATAGTACGAGATTTCTCCTTCCCCTTCATATACTGGGATTCTCACTTTTTTCACCTCCTTTCCAAAAAGTCCTAAGATAAAGTTGCTCGAGAGTATAATCATCAAGTTCAAAAAGATAATCAAGCATATTATTTCTAGATTCTTTTAACATAGAAGAATTAAAACCCGCCTTACAACCTGCTATTGCGGTTTCGATTAGCGATTCTACATCCTTTTTGCCTAACTTATTTATTTTTTCTCTTGCTATCATTTCAAAAACCTCCTTAATAACCCAAAAATATGACCGATCTTCTTGACCTTTTTAGTTCCTCTAATCCTTTAATTTTCCTTTCTAACTCTAATTCTTTGATGTCTAATTCGGCCTCATAAATTGCGTTCTCTCTTTCACCATCTAATTGATATTCATAATCTTCATACATTCTGTTGAGTTCTTCTTTTGTCAATTCTGTAGATTCTTTTTTTTCTTTCATTTCCCTTCTCCTTTCTAGTTAATCCGGGGGACAGGGGATAGCTATTTTAAGCCCCCCTACCCCTTATAACTCTTTATGCAAAATTTACCGCTTGAGACTGTTGTTATATAAGCCTTACAGAAACCCCTTGTCGCATAATGTGTATACCTTGCCTTATCTAAATATCCTTTTTAAACAGAAGCTCCTTTCCTATAATCACCACCTCAATCTACCCGATTTTTTTCTTACAGAATACTTTTTTTTCTTCTCCGGCTTCTCCGGCTCTTTTAATGCGATATAGATTATTCCAGCTATAAACAACAGAAAAATTACCCACAAAAAATATATCATTTTTTTACTCCCTTCTCTTAACAAATAAAAAATGTTAAGATAGAGAGGCCGGGGAAGATCCCGAAAATTAAGAAAGTTTTCTTATACAGGTTACAATCTTAATTAGAAGGATCTTTCCTGTCCTCTTTAATTTTATTCTACAGACAATTTTATTCTTTTGGCGTTCTCACTCCAGCTAAAACCTTCATTTGATAACTGCTTTCTAACCTTTACAATTTGCGGGTATTGTGCTAGCTCAAGTTCTCCTCTTATAGAATCATTGTTTATATAAGTTAGTTTAAAACTTTTTTCTTCCAGGCTCTTTACTAGCTCATCCGTTTCTCCGGCCTCCAACATCGTGCAATAAATCTCCAGTTTATAATTAAAATCATCATAACTAAGTTCTGTAAATTGTCTCATTTCAATCCTCCTTCCTTATCTTTAAACCATCATTCGCCATAAAGTTTGCAAGGTTGCCAAAAGTAATTGTAATTTGTCCTAAACTATCTGCTATACTTCCCATAATAAAATTAGATTTTATTAGGTTTTCGTTGAGATCTACAAAAGTCCCAATTTTGAGATACTCATCTTTATTTCCTTCATACTCTTCTCCTACTTGTTTTCTCCATAATTGATTACTCTTTAGGTCCCCATCTCGTTCTTCTTCGGAATATATCATTTCTTTACCTCCTTATATTATTTAAATCGCTCAAAATACCCCTAAAAACCGCTACTAGTAGCCCTAACTGGCTTTTCTTTGACCTACTCGATACCTTCTATCACCCCCCTTTTAGCCTTAAATCCTGAAAGCTATAAGATATAAGGCATAAGCGTTGATTTAGTTAGAATAAAGCCTTCAAATTTCGCTTTTAAGCCCCCTGTTTTTTCCGATAGGTAATATCATAAGCGTAAAAATCGCTATTCCCGTTATAAATTGCCCTTTATTAGATTCTTCCGGATCTTAAATATCTTGGCGAGCGGATCTCTCCGAAGTCTCTTATTACCAGTTTTGTTATTAGAATAGACTTCTCGAAGCTCACTACCGCAATCAGGACATTTATTTTTATACTTGTATTTCATAGCCCAGCCAAAAAATACGCCCTGACATTTAGAACATAAGTATTTAGGCATTATTTACCACCTTCTCCATCAAGAAATTTCTGTAAGTTTTCTTCACTTACCAGGTAGAATTTACCTATCTTCAGAGCCTTAATCCTACCCTTTCGTATATACAGTCTGACCGTTTGCACTGGGATAGATAACATTTTTGATAAGGCTTCTACATTATAAAATTGCTTCTTTCCGATCCTGATAGTTTTATTAGGCATAACTTTAAACCCCCTTATATTTGATATAATTAACTTTACCATATATAAACAAATATAGCAAGTAGAAAAGGAAATATATATAATTCTCAACTTAAATAACCTGTTTTTAAATTACTTTACATAACACTTATTATAGGACTATGTAAAAAACCCTTTGTTTACAAGGCTTTCAAACCTCTAAAACTGCCTTTTTTGCCTTAAATTAAGTTTTTATATTACAGCGTAGTTTTTAGTTAAGACCATTAAAGAATAAGGGATAACCGGCTATGACAGGTTACTTTACATAATATTATTGAGGGCCCGCTTTTACCCGGATAAAAAAAGAG
>NMQN01000532.1 GCA_003575245.1 Candidatus Atribacteria bacterium 1244-E10-H5-B2
GAGTATACCTCTGGACTTTTGAGGGTCTTAACGCTGCAAAACACCTCTACGAGAAGAATGGATTCAAACTCGTTGAAGAGCACAGAGGAAAACAATGGGGCTCAGAAGTTAACGAACAACGATTCGAACTACGGTTCGAGAGTAATACGCGTATTACTTCCTAACCCCTGTCAATCCTTCCTATATCCACTCCATGATCTGTTCTTTTAAAGGATACGAGATCCTGGGATAAGGTTTCTTGGTTATATATTCCTTTCCTACCTCTACCACTTTTATTGCCTTAGCTACTGTCTTTTAAATCATGGTCAATAATTCTGGAAATTATCGGCTGATTCTTAGATCTTTTCCAAAATGTTTTCATAATCCTATAAATGGCTACTCCTCTCATTTTTCCTACCTTCTTAAGCTAGGATTATAACTCAAAGAGGTAGGATTTAAAAAAATTTTAAAAAAAAGAAGGATTTTTTAAATGAATGTCGTATGCAGATATATAGAATGTAAAGACATGTTAACATAAGCATGTGAAGAGGTAAAGAACTATTAATATAAAAACGAAAAAATAAAGGCAGTTCGGATAAACATAAATAATCTACAAGAATAGTTTAAAGCAGGAGTTTTTGCGTAGGAATTGGTAGCAGTTTAACAAAAGATGCAATTAAAAATGACGATTATGCAATTATTGTAGATAAAGCACAAAAATTTATTAATAAAGATAAAGAGATTGAAGACCAAATTAAAAATAATTAGGACTTGTTTAAAAAATATTATAGGATTTGTATTTAAAAATGAGCAAAGTGGAGGCTTTTAAGAATGATAAAAATAAATGTAGACACATTAGATAAAAATTCACCTATACCATTATACTTCCAGTTGGAAGAGATATTAAAAGAAAGGATTGAGACAGGAGAATTACGGCCAGGAGATTTACTGTCTTCGGAAAAAGAATTGTCAGAAAAATATCAGATTAGTAGGCCTACTGTTAGACAAGCATTAAGAGGGTTGGTTAGCGAAGGTTTACTTTATCGAGAAAAGGGGAAAGGGACTTTTATAGCAAAACCTAAGATAGATTATGGATTTATCCAAAGGTTAACCACGTTCTATGATGATATGATAGAAAAAGGTTACACAACAAAAACAATGGTCATTAAACAAGAAGTAAAGACTGTGAGAGGAGCAATAGCTAAGAAGTTAAATATCCCAAAAGGTGAAAAGATTATTTTTCTGCACAGAATAAGATCTGTTGAGAATGAACCCATAGTAAGTGTAATGAATTTTATTCCTTATAAATTATGTCCAGATTTAATAAACGAAGATTTAGAAAATAAGTCACTTTATCGTATGCTTAGTAATAAGTATGAATTGAAACCCCATAGAGCGGAAATTACCCTGGAACCGATTGTGGCCGAAGAATATGATTCTCAAATTTTAAAGATTAAATTAGGAGCTCCAATGCAATTAATGCAAAATATTACTTATACAAAAGATAATATAGCAATGGATTATTTTGAATCGCGTTTTAGAGGTGACAAAGGGAAAGTTAGGGTTGTACTTTATAACGAAATGTAATTAAGGGTGTGTTTTAATGGAAAAAGTTAAGTTTTGTTTAATCGGAGCCGGTAGAGCAGGAATGGTTCATGCAAGAAACTATGAATTTGAAATAGCTAATACAGAAATTGTTGCAGTTGTTGATACTAATAAAAAGGTTGCTGAGGAGGCTGCAAAAGAATTAAGTGCTAACAATTTTTTTATTGAATTTGAAGAAGCTTTAGCAGGTGAAGAATTTGATGCAGTTTGTATAGGAGCGCCGACTTTCGTTCATGCTGAAACTGTTATTAAAGCCGCTGATGCCGGTAAACATATATTCTGCGAAAAACCGCTTTCTTCCACTTTGGAAGAAGCAAATCAAATGGAAAAAGCAGTAAGAAGAAATCAGGTGAAGTTTCAAATTGGATTTATGAGGAGATTTGATCAAAATTTCTTAAAAGCTAAAAAAATTATTGAACAAGGAGAAATAGGGACTCCCATTCTTGTAAAATCTGTAGGACGAGGACCAGGCTTACCGCCAAAGTGGTACTGTGATGTAAAAAGAAGCAATGGGCTTTTAGCAGAGGTTAACAGTCATGATTTTGATTCTATGAGATGGTTGGTTGGCAGTGATTATGAACAAGTTTATGCTATAGCTGATAATTTTAAATGCCCCCAATATAGAGAAGAATATCCTGATTTCTATGATACAGCTGCAGTTAGTTTAAGGTTTAAAAATGGAGTTTTAGGCATGATTGATGGATGTTGTCCTGCTACATATGGTTATGATGCGAGGATGGAAATCTTAGGAACAGAGGGAATGCTACAAATAGGTTCCCAACAGGCTTATTCGGTTTTGGTTTGGAATAATAAGAGTCAATTAATTAAAGAAGGCAATCGAAGCTGGAGGATTTTATTCAAAGATGCATACTTAGAGGAAGATAAGTATTTTGCTAATTGTATATTAAATAATAAAGAACCAAAAGTTAGTATTGAGG
>NMQN01000557.1 GCA_003575245.1 Candidatus Atribacteria bacterium 1244-E10-H5-B2
TTATTATTCACATAGAGAAGCCCTGTTATATGTGTAGTAACTTCACAAAGATAGACAGTTTTATTTTTAAAATCAAATCCCACTACGTCTAACTCATTTAACCCTTCGAGCCCTCCGACGGGAGCCCTGACGTTGTAATTAACAAAATCACATTTTTTGATAATTTTCAGATATGCACCTACAATATATTCCCCGATCCCAGTCTTTACCATTTTTTAGTTCCTTTACCATATTTTACGAATTAGTTTCCTGCCTATAATTTTATTCTTAACTCTCCTGGCTATCTTCTTAGGATCACCAGAAGCCACCTTTGAAACATCATTAGCTACCCTTGCCAGCTTAAAAAGAAAAGATACTAATTTATTCATTTTTAAACCCCTTTTTATAATTTTTTAAAAATTCCTCTACTTTTCTTCCCTCATACACTTTCTTGGTAGGTTTTCTTATAAATTCTTTTAGATCCTTAACTTCCCATGCTTCCCATATCTTCTTTTCAGAATTAAATTCTGCTAATAATCCGATATCATATGCTTTTATTCCTATTCGCCTTTCTGCTTTAAAAGTTCTTGCACTTTTCGGAGCAGACACATATTGCGACACTTCTTTTTATCCCCCTTATATTTTTTTAAATTGGGTCACCCAGTAACCCAATCATATTTATTCATTCTTTATCATTCCTTTGTCTTTTCTGCTTTTGTTATATCATCTCCAGCTTTCCAGTTACCATTCGGTTCCTGTTTTACGTGATAGATATTACCGTCGCTTGCTTCTACGCAGTCATAACCCCAGCCATCTTTCCCGCTATAACTATTTATTACCCTAATTACAGTAAGTTTTTTCATTTCTAAAATTACCCCCTTATATTTATTTAATATCTATTTCACTTATCTTGCGAGCCTTCGTTTTAGATTATATTCCCGATTGTATTCTCTGATCCTTTCCTTATTCTTTTCTATCCAAAGTCCTCTCCGGATCTGACAGGCTTCTAAATTCTCCTGGTAATACTTCAAGTTCCTCTTTTTAATCTTTCTTTTATTGCTCTTATACCATTTCCCGGAAAGCTTTTTTAAATGTTCCTTATTTTTTTTTCGATATTCTTTAGAATAAATGCTCCGGTTCTCTTTATTAGCTTTCGAATATTCTCTACTCTGTATCAGCCTTTTGCTCCTATTCTGATAATAATGATTTAGACCTTCCCGGCTCCGGCAGGCTTTGCAAACATTTGTCCGCCCGTCAAGATTCCGCTTATCTAATGAAAATTTAAAGATAAATTTCGTTTCTCCGCACTTCGGGCAAGTCTTAAAGCATATAGTCTTTATCCTAATCTTTCGTTCTTCAAGTTCCTGCTCGATATCAGAATAACGAGTATCAAATTCATAAGACTTTTTAGCCACAGCTAAACCCCCTTCGATCTTTCCACTCTTTAGGTTTATATTTTTATTTATCTAAGTATTTAACCACATCTCCAACAGTCTTCATCTTTTCCGCTTCTTTATCCGGAATTTCTAAATCAAATTCTTCTTCGAACTCCATTATCAGTTCAATTATATCTAAAGAATCTAAACCCAGGTCATCAATAAAAGAAGAGTTTTCGGTAATTTTGCTTTCATCGATTCCTGATTGCTTTACGATTAACTTTTTTATTCTGTCCATAGATTTCATTAAATTATCCTCCCTTTTTTATTAATTAATAATTCGTTCAGAATAGCCCTTAAACCGCTCAAATTCCGCTTTGTTAGCGTTTCTTTGACCCACTCGATACCTTTTTACCGCCCCTTTTTTAGCCTCAAAACCTGAAAGCCATAAGATATAAGGCTTTTTTGCTAATTCCGCTAAAATAAAAGCTAATTTAAAGCCCTTTTTAGCCTCTTAAATATTTAATAGATACAATCGTAAGCGAAAAAATCGCTATCTCCGTTACAAATTACCACTTCTTAGATTCTTTATGGTCTTTGATAACTTAACTGTCGGATCTCTCCGAAGTTCCCCGGTTATCATCACAGACCTCTTGAAGCTCACTATCACAATTAGGACATTTCTCTTCATATTTGTGTTTTACACTCCAGCCACAAAATACACCTTTACATTTAGGACATAAATATTTAGGCATTACTTTTCACCTTCCCCGGATAAAAATATTTTTAAATCCTCTTTAGCTACATACCAATTAACCCCTATTTTCCTTCCCCTGATCTTTCCTTTCCTGATATACGCCCTGATCGTTAATGGAGTAATAGGTAAGATCTTCTCTAAATCCCTTATCGAATACAGCTTCTTATCATTAAATTCTATAGGCATAATCTTAAAACCCCCTATTATTTTTTCTAATTCTATCACACCATATATTATTTGTCAACATTACTTTATAAAGAAAATCGCTTATCATAATTACTTTACATAAGACTTATTATAGGACGTTCCTGTAACCCTTATAAACAAAGGCTTTCAAACCGCTTTTCTGACTTTTTTTACCCTTAAAACATACCCCCATATATAGCGTAGTATTTCAGCTAAAAGCC
>NMQN01000212.1 GCA_003575245.1 Candidatus Atribacteria bacterium 1244-E10-H5-B2
CATACCGGTAGGGTTAAATAAACGCTAATCAGACTATCAGGGAGTATTTTTTAGGGGTATTTAGGGGAGTTTGACTTATCGAACTTGTATCTCGTGAAGCGTATCTCTGTCATTCCCGCGAAAACGGGAATTAGTCGTTAGTGAATAGTGAATAGTCGTTAGTGAATAGTGAATAGCCACGACACGTTAAGACTATCTAAAGAGGTGAATTAGTATTATGGCTACTATTAAAAAATTTATAATTAAACTATATCAGGTTATTGCTGATTTTATCTTATATCGTTCATATAGTAAATTTAGGTGGTAATCTTATGAAAGGGATAAATACTATAAAATTAAAGGCTTTAAAACAGACTAAAAACTTTTATCTATGGGAATTAAAACGAGAAGAAAGTTTAACCGAAAGCGAAAAGTCTAAATATTTGGTGGCTTTAAAATCTATCAATAAAATCATTAAGGAAAAAGAGAACTCCGGAGAAAAGGAAAAAAATAAAAGGGTTACATTTTAAAAATTTAAGGTGGTGATCTTATGGCTAAAAAGAAAAGGAAACCTTATGTATATAAGAATGACGAAACGAGGGCTAAGGCTCAGGCTAACTTTCTACGAAATAAAAATAAAACTTTAAAGGAGATTGAAGTAGAGGTAGTTAAATATCGGAAAGTTAAAAGTAAACTCCAGGAGATAAATATAATTGAATTTGCGACAGATAAAGATTATTTGGGTTTGTCTTTTAAAGAAAGGCCGGCTCAGGAAGTTATCCTCCGGGTTATTTATGGCTTGCCTTTAAACAATAATCAATTAAAGATCTATCGAAAAATTACTAAAAACAGAAAAGAATTTGAGGCCGAAATTGAAAAAGAAGAGGCTATCCTGGTATTAGGTGCAAGATCAGGAAAAAGTTTATTGGCAAGTATAATCGCTCTCTATGAGGCTACTCGTAAAAAGTGGCGGAAATATCTTAATCGAGGTGAGGCCGGATATATAGAAGTCATTTCTACCAGGCAGAAACAGAGCGAGGCCATAATCGGAGCTAATTGCCTTCGGTTAATGGAAAATTCTCCTAATTTAAGAAGTTATATTAGAGATCATACTCGGAGCGAATTGATCCTTAAAAATGATATGAGGGTTTTATCCCTTCCCTGCAATACTACCGCTGGCCTGGGCTTGCCTGTTGTATGCTTAATTTTTGATGAAATAGGTCATTTTTATATAGAAGGCGCAAGAGCTGACAAAGATATTTTTGGCAATCTGAATCCCCGGAGAGTGCAATTCCCTGGTAGTAAACTAATTCTGATCTCGACCCCTTCGGGTAAACAGGGGTTATTGTGGGATTATTTTGATAAAGGATTTAAAAATCATAAGAGACTAACCGCTCAGGCCGATACTCTTTTTATGAATCCCTTAGTTGATAAAAACTTCTTAGAAAAAGAAAAGAAAAGGGATATAGATAATTACCGAAGAGAATTTTTAGCTCAATTTGCCGAGAGGATTGAGGCCTTTTTATCGTATGAAATCGTTGTTAATTCTTTAAGGCTTGCCGGAGATCTACCCTATAAAGCAGGATATCAATATTTTAGCGGTATAGACGCAAGCGGTTTGGCCGGCAGGGATAAATTTGCTTTAGCTATAACACATAAGCAAGAGAATGATGTATATATTGATAAGGTTAGATCTTGGGATTTAAAAGATCCTGACCCGATAATGAAGGATATCAAAGAACTTGCCGGGATATATCATATTACTAAAACGAGCATAGACCGCTACGCTAAGGGTTTTGTTAAAAATGCTCTTGAAAAGATAGGCTTAGAGGTTAATATTAGGCCTTCCCTGGCCGAGATCTACGTTAATATTAAAAGTTTAATGCTCGGAGATAAACTCTATCTACCGGATAATCAGGGAATCAAGAAGGCTTTTTTAAATACTCAAGCCTATTATGGCCGGAATAATCAATTATCTATCGCTCATAGCCGGGATAGTGAAGGACACGCTGACGAGGCCGACGCTATCTCTACCGCTGTTTTTGAGGTAACAGGAAAAGGAGAGCCGGGTATGACCGAACAGGACTGGAAAGATATGAAAGATATGAACGAAAGACTTTCAAGAATGCCCGGGATAAGGCGACCAAGCTCTTATGAGCCGGAAGATGCTCCGGAATATCTATTTAATGATTGGTAAAGTTGATTTGACAATAATTTATCAATCTGTTATATATGTTAAAATATGTGTGTTAAAAGAAGGTGTGATTTATGAGGATAAAGAAAGAAAGCCCGGTTTGCCCTAAATGTAACGGTAGATATGTTTATGCCCGGATAAAGACCAATGATTTTTGGTGTAGATACTGCAATTTTATAGGATCTCGGAGAGTCTTTTTTAGAAAAAAAAGGAAACGGAAGGCTCAGAGTGTAAAAGCCTAAATTCGATTTTTGGGGGTATTTTAGGGGAATGGACAGAGATAAAGAAATGAAAAGACAAACAATCGATTTTATTCTTGCGTTCTCTGAAAAACTTAGGAAAGCA
>NMQN01000498.1 GCA_003575245.1 Candidatus Atribacteria bacterium 1244-E10-H5-B2
AAGCATTAGCAAAAATCAAGTTTATTTTAGGTTTTACCTGGATTTGATTTATCCTATCTAACTTATATTCTACCGGGTCTTCAACAGTAATAATATTTTTATCCTTAGAATTTACTCTATTTAAAGCAGCATATAAAGTAGTAGTCTTACCACTGCCAGTAGGGCCGGTAAGTAAAATTATTCCATAAGATTTTGAAATTATTGATTCAAATTGAGTTAATTGATCAGGTAAGAAGCCCAGTTTTTCTAACGATATTAGACCTTTGCTTTTATCTAATAATCTTAAAACAACTTTTTCTCCAAATACTGTGGGAATAGTAGAAACTCTTAAATCTACTTCTTTAGTTCCAAATTTTACCTGAAAACGTCCATCCTGGGGAAGACGTCTCTCTGCAATATCCATCTTAGCTAATATTTTTACCCGAGATATAATCGCAGACTTAATCTTATTTGGTAAAGTTTTAATATCATGCAATATCCCATCAATACGAAAACGAATTAATAAACCTACTTCATTCGGTTCAATATGAATATCACTTGCTCTATCCTTTACCCCTTGTACAATTAACATGTTTACGAGTTGGATAATGGGAGCTCCTTTACTAATCGCTTCTAATTTTTTTAAATCTTCCTCTTCTTCCTCTTTAAAGATTATTTCTGTGCCTAACTTTTCAATAATATCTTCGTACTCCCCTAATTGATAATAATTATTTATGGCATTTAGAATATCTTCTTCGGGAGCTAACATACACTTAATATTCTTGATCTTAGTATAATCTTTTACAAAATCTATAGCATAAACATCTAAAGGGTTAGCCATTGCTATAACTAACTCATCTTCATCCTCATTTTTACTTATAGGAATTAGTTTAAATTGCAATGCGATTTTTTCTGGTATAACGGATATTACTTCTGGGTCTATCACATAATTCAATAGATCTACGTATTCAGTTTCACAAATATATTGCAAAGTTTCATATAGCTCTTCTTTGCTTATTACCCCTATTTCAACTAATATTTCACCTAACCGTTTTTTATTTCCCTCTTTTTGTATTTTAAGAGCCTTTTCTAATTGCTGGGGAGTAATCGAACCTTGGCTAATTAAAATTTCGCCAATTCTTTGGTTGAAAAAAGCTTTTTTAGTCATTTCCATTTATAACCACCATATTCATTAATTCGTATCTCGGATAAAATACCGTAACAAGTAATATGTAATGAGTAACAGGTTACAAGTTGCGAGTTGCGAGTTTCAAGTTTAAAAAAAAGAAATAGGGGTATATAACGCTACCATTAAACTAAAAACTTAAAGCGAAAAGCGAAAAACCATAATTAAAAATTCAAAGATTTTTCTTCAATTTTAAGTTTTAGTTTTTCGTTTTTAGATTTACACTTTACGCTTTGATACTCTTCACTAACAACTAATTTATTTCTTCTTAAACAGGTCTCCAAATAAATCCTTGAATAATATTTTATCTACACTCTGTTTTTTATTATGCTCTCTCAGAAATCTTTTTTGTTCTTCTTTTTCAGCTCTTTTAATACTTAAACTTATCTTTTTCCTTCGACTATCTAATTTTATCACCAAAGTTGTCACTTCTTCTCCAACTGAAAGAACGCTTTCCGGATTATCTATTTTTTTATGGGATATTTCTGATAAGGGGACTAAGCCATCAATATTTTCTTCTAAATTTACAAAAGCTCCAAAATCGGTAAGATTCACTACCTTTCCTTCCACTAATGCTCCAACTGCATATTTCTTTTTAAGCTCTAACCAGGGGTCTGGTAATAATCTTTTTTTACTTAAAGTAAGTTGAAGTTTTTCTTTATCTATTTTTATTACCTTAAACTCATATTCGTTATCTTTTTTCAATTTTTCACTCGGGTGTTTAATCCTCTCCCAGTCTATTTCAGACACAGGCACAAATCCCTCTATTCCCTTGTCCAATTTAACAAATGCTCCAAAATCTCTTACTCTTATTACCTTGCCTTTTAGCACACAATCTATTTTGCAAAATTTATCTATATCCTCCCATGGGTTGGGTAAAGTTCGTTTTCTACTTAAAAATATTAAATGGGCATCCTCATCTATTTTTATTACTTTTAAAGGAAGCACCATATATTTTTTAAATATTGCGGAAGGTCTTTCTACATATTCCCAATCAATCTCAGATAGATGAACTGTTCCGGATACTCCTGCTTCCAGTTCTACATTGGCTCCATAAGAAGTCACTTGAGTAATTTTTCCTTCTACGACTGCACCAATAGGATATTTTTTCTTAACATCCTCCCAGGGGTTAGCCAACAATTGCTTTAAACCTAAAGATATTTTCTTTTTTTCAGGTTCGATTTCTAAAACTCTTAATTTTAAAACTTCTCCTTCGGAAACTAATTCTGAAGGATTCTTTACATAGGCCCAGGCCATTTCTGAAATATGTAATAGACCATTAAGGCCTTCTTCTATTTCAACAAAAGCACCAAAATCTTTAATTTTTATCACTTTTCCTTC
>NMQN01000075.1 GCA_003575245.1 Candidatus Atribacteria bacterium 1244-E10-H5-B2
GATACAAAGTTTTCCAACTACCGGCCAGGCTAAAACAGGATGGGATCGATTACCCGCCCTGCCGGATATAATAATTTATCTAAATACCCCTAAATACCCCCTAATTTTGCCTCTGGTGGTGTTTCTTTGCCTTACCCCTTACCTTTACCTTCAATATTGCTATATCTGATATTTATGCTGACTTTGGTAAACGTCTTTTTGTTTCTCCAGGGAAAGGGATTTCCAAAGTTTATTTATATTTCTTGCCTCTAACTTAGTTATCGAATATCCCTCAAAGATTTTTAGCAAAATTCTAATTTTCATCAAATACTCGGTGTCTTCCCAGAAAATTTTAAGCATATCAGAAGTTTCTTTTTCAGTTTTAAGATAAAAAGGATCTAATGACATAATTTTTTAACTCCTTTCCTTAAAGCAACATTTTATATTTTCTAAGATAATGAGCAAAATTATCTCTCATCTGTTCGATATCCTTCTTAGTTAAATTACAGTCGCATTCCCTTTTAGCAATTTCGATTATTGTTTCAGAATCTAATTTTTTATCTTTTGTTTCAAACAAAGTCCTGTTATCTATTGTGATCAAGTGCCATACTTCAAATTTATTTCCTGTGATCATAAGATTTTTTCTCCTTTCATTTTTTTAGAATCCCCAGTCAGATAGAAAAGACTGCCAAATTTATCTTAACTATCTGACCAGGGTAACCGGTCAGAGCGATTAGGAAAAGGAAGGCTATATTAGACCTTAAAGACCTAATCGTTATTTTGAATCTGACCGGGATATTGATTTTTTATCGTATATGTGCTAAAATTAATTAAGTCTTGAATAGGCTTAAAATTATTTCTTTTTTTCTTCCGGAGCAATTTCTTTTTCTTCTGATTTGAGGAATAGGGATATATTAAAGGTCGATGGCCTTATATCCTTTTTCCATCAGAGAAATTAGGTTGTAGCTCAATAAATTTTTCCAGTAATAGGGGGGTTTAATCGCTCCCCTGTTTCATTTTGAGCCAACACCTAAATAATTTATTCTTCTTTTTTAGGCTCCGATTCGCTCTTGTCTAAGACCGTCAGCACCGCCTCTTTATAACTAACTTCAATCCCCTGGCTTTTGCGTTTTTCGATAAATTCCTCAACTTTTTTTTCATTCTCGGTTAACTCACTTCTATTTAAGACAATTTTTACAGCTTCCCGGTATTCTGTTTTCGGGTGTGATTCTAAATATTCTTCTACTTTTTTAAGATCTCCCTCTTGCTTTTCGATAGATTGCTTTTCTTCTTCGGTAAACTCTTTTTTAGTTTCCGGCTCAGTTCTATCAAGACAGGCCAGGACAGAATCGCGGTAACTTACGCCAGGATGTGATTCTTGATATTTTTCAACAATTTCTTGCTCTTTAGAAAATCTTTTTTCGTCATTAGTTTGTTCAGTCATTTTGGTTTTTTCTCCTTTCAATTTATTGATAGATTCTATTATTTTTTCTATATCAATACCCTTATGATCTGCACACTCGATTATTCTTTTTACATCTACCTCGGTTATATTTTTTAATTGATATACCATCTTTTCTTCACCTTCTTTCGTAATTACAGTTTTATACCCATTTACCCGGGTTAATTCCACATTTCTAATTTCTTGATTTGCATAACCATCAAAATCATAAATAATCTCTATTTTTTCAGGCATAATTGACCCCCCTTATTTTCCGGATTGTTTCCTTTTCCGATATTCAGATTCATTATATTTTTTATACTTCTTAGGATTCTTCTTGCGCCACTTCTTATCATAATCAGGATGATCTTTTTTAAACTTCTCAGCATATTCTATTTTTGATTTTCGATATTCCAGGTAACTATCGGGATCATCAATTATTAATCTTTTTATATGATTCCGCTTCGATTCCTGGATTCCCTTATTAACTAATTTCACTTTCATTTTAGAGCTAATATTCATTTCAGATATTTTTTTCAAAATTCAATCACCTTTCTCTATTTGATAATTCCTCTAAAATCTGTTAGTATTCAAAAAGCCCCTATAAACGTTAGGGTATATTTTTTTAAGAAGGGAATTTCGATCTCTCCGGTTCGGATTCCCTTTTTATTTTCAACAAAAAAACGCCATTAAGAGATCTGTTTTTCCACTCCTAACAGCGTCATTAACGCTATACTTTCTAATAATCTAACAGCACCATCAGCGCTATAATAATTATTAAATAGTGTTAGTTTTTTATTAACAATATTTAATTTTTTTACTTGTGATAGCGTCATCAATACTATGACAACAATTATTCTGATATCTATAATATCAAAAAGTAATCTTTTATTCAAGTTTTTATTTTTCTTCCTGGATCTACCATAATTTTTTTATTTTTTATATATCTCTTTTAAATTTTTATTAGCCTCATTAACTCCCCTGACAAAATTATCCCACTCATCAAATTTAAAGCCACAAGAGGCCGAAACGTCTAAACTTGCAATATAAAGACCTATCTCGTCTTTTTCCAGTTCGCAACCTATCGCCAGGGATTCCCCGATCTTAGTTTCTGATAATAAAGTTTGTTTATCTTTTCCAAAGACTTTTACAATTCCCTTAAATTTCCTTATATTTTTCATAATAATTTTTTAATCTCCTTCCTAATCACCATATCCGCCGGATTAATTTTCTACCTATAATTTTATTCTTGACTCTCCTGGCCAACTTTTTAGGATCTCCGCTTGTAATAACCCGGACATCATTAGCTTGCCTGGCCAGTTTATAAAGAAAGCTAACTGCTTTAGTCATTTTCATTTGATTAATCACCCCCTTTTTTAAAATAGTCCTGCTCCCCGGGAACGCATAAAAAGACCGGAGAGCAGGGGACCGGCAATCCGAGAAAAGTTACTGAACGAAACCCGGACCACCGGGATATTTTTAATAACCTCTTTTACTATTCCGGAATACCGCTCTATGATCATCAGGAATAAATTTTTTATATTTTTCTCTTTCCCGGTAATCTCGGGAATCCTCTTTTTCCTTAATAATTTTCTCGATAGATTTTAAAGCTATTAAATATTTAGATCTTTCGCTTTCGGTTAAACTTTCTTTTCTTTTCAATTCCCATATATAGAAAGCTCGGGTCTGTTTTAAACTTTTTAATTTTATATTATTGATTCTTTTCATTTAACCGATTATCCTCTTAAAATCGATTTTAAGTTACTTTCTGAGCCTGCCTCTTGCTTTTTCTAAAAAATACCCTCTTTGATCCCGAAAAATTACATCTCCGGCACCAGAAAACAACAGGTGTTTCTTTTCTACTAACTAAAATATTTGCGCTATCACATTTAGGACAACGAGGTTTTTCCTTTTTTATTCTCATAGAATTAATCTCCTTTTACACACATATTGATATTTGCATATATACCTTAACATATCAATAAATTATTGTCAAATTACCAGTCTCCCCTGGGAGTAGAGCCACTTGCGCCTCCCCAATCCTCACCGGCCTCTGATCCCATTTCCTCATCATACTGAGCGGATAACCGCTTACTCCTGCCCATTCTCATATCAGCTCTTACGTTATCGCTCATATCATCGAGTAATTTTGTAGTATCCTCTTGTTTCTCTTCCCTGGTAGCCTCATAAATAGATCCGGAAACAGCGTCTATTTCGTCAGCGTGGCCTTCCGGTCCTCTCTCGTGATAAATAGTTAATTGATTCGATCTACCATAAACAGCGATAGTATTTTTTAAACCGGCTTTCAGGTCCGGCCGGTCCGGTAATTGTAATCTATCTTGAATCATTTTAGATTTTAAATTGACAAATACAACGGATAGAGAAGGCCTGATCAGGATTTCTAAATTAATCTTTTTAAAGGAATTTTCAACATATCCTTTGCTATATCTATCTATTGAGGCCTCGTTTAGATGATAGGTTTTAGCAAGTATTTCGATATCATTTAAGATAATATCGAGGTCCTTTGTTTCCCAGGATCTAACAACATCAACAATCGCTATATCCCCTTCTTTATGTGATATAGCCAAAGCAAAGCGATCCCGGCCACTAAGGCCGGATTGGTCCAGGCCCAGGGAATATTTATATTCTGATTTATAGGTCAGATCTCCACCCAGGATAAAAGGTTTTTGCATTAGTTCAAAATTGAAAAAGGCTTCCAGTTTTTCGCTAAACTCAGCCTGAAATTCCCTTTTCCAGTTATTAACATCCCTGGCCTTTTCTTTATTTAAAAATTTTTGCGGTATCTCCGGATTGACAAAACGAGTATTCGCTTGGATAGTTAAACGTTCTTCAATCCGAAAACCCTCATCAAAAAAGTTAAAAAATAATCCCTGCTTAGCGCCAGCGGTAGAGATCAGGAAAAGTTTATTAAATTCAAATTGGGATTGTCGAGGTCTCAGGCTATTAAAAATCGTTTCATCCTGTTTAACTCCCTCGAGTTTAAAGAAGGCAATTTCATCCATTATCAAAACACAGATAGGGATTCCCCTGAGTGCGGTAGAAGTGCAGGGACTCGATATAATTTTTACGCTATTTTTAAGGGTCAATTCAAGCTCGGTAGATTTCTTCTCTAATCGCTTTAATACCGGGGAATTTCTTAACATCCTCAGACAGTTTTTTCCGATTATCTGCTTAGCCTGGAGTTCCCGGGTCGCTATGATCACTACATAAGGATTTTCGCCTTTAGATACTTCTTTTTTCCACTTATCCCTGGTAGCCTCATATAAAGCACAAATCGAAACGAGAAAAGATTTCCCGGCCCGAGCACCTAAACAGGCAATCAATTCTAATTTTTCCCTTCCGGGAATATATTTCCCCTTACTTTTAGTCAGGATCTTAAATATTTTTAGTTCTTTTTTGTCAAGAGGTAGGCCATATAAGGCTTTTAGAATAATTAACTGGACCGGCCTTTTTTCAAAGGATAGACCTAAATAATCGGGATCGGTAGCAAATTCAATTATATTTATTTTTTGTAGTCTCTTCTTAGCCTCTCGATATTTGATAGCCTCTGCTTTAGCTTCTTCCGGAGTTTTTTCTCTATCCCCTCGTTTTAGATTAGCCAAGCGCCTGGCCTCAGATTCCGGAGTATTACCCCGGTAAGATTCCGGAGTTCTTTTTTTAACATAAGGCATAATATCACCACCTAAATCTACCTGATTTTTTTCTTATAAGATTCTTCTGTTTCCTGGTCAGTTTCTCCGGCTTTTCAAAAAATATTATATAAATTACCTCACCTATAAACAGTATAAAAATAACCCATAAGAAATATATCATTTTTAATTTACCCCCTAATCTGTTAAAATTAGAGGAGCCGGAGAAGATCCTAAAAGTTAAAATTGTTTTTACAGGTTACGATATTTTAACCGGCAGGATCTTCTCCTGTCCTCTTTTATTTTATTCTTCCGGCAATTTTATTCTCTTGGCGTTCGGGCTCCAGGTAAAACCCTCTTCCGATAACTGCTTTCTAACTTTTACGATATCCGGATATTGCTCTTTTACAACGTTACCGGCCAAAGAATCGGCAAAAACAGAGGTCAAAGTAAACCCCTTTTCTTCCAGGCTCTTTATTAATTCTTCCACTTCCCCAGGCTTTAACATCGTGCATAAAATCTCTAATTTATACATCTCATCATCAAAACTAAGTTCTGTAAATTGTCTCATTTCTTAAATTCCTCCCTAAATTTATTAAATAACTTGCTTAAAATACCCCCAAAAAACGTTCCCTGATAGTCTGATTAGCGTTTATTTGACCTCTAACGTATAATATCAACCCCCTTTCATTTACTAAGAATCTTAAAGATAACTAAAAATTATAAGAAATAAGGCTTTTAATCGATTTAGCTGAAGATAAAACCTTCAAATTTGCGTTTTAAGGCCCCTCAAATATCGAATTAGGTATAATCATAAGCGCCCCCTCAAAATTTCTTCATATAAGCGATATATGGACATATTCTAAAATCACGCAAAGCCTTTGTTTATAAGGATTACAAAGATTTTAGATTAATTTAACTTTCATTTTATTCTGAGGATGTAATCTATTAACTTCTTCTTTTTGCTTATCGCTAACTAATGAAGTGTAGATCTGAGTAGAGGCCAGGCTTTTATGGCCTAAAAAGCCCTGGATTCTCCGGATATCCATTCCATTATTTAAAAAATGTGTAGCAATCGAGTGCCTTAACATATGTGGAGTAACCTTTTTATCTATCCCGGCCTCTATTCCGTATCTCTCGATATTCCTTTGAATATTCATTTTAGTTATCCTGGTCCCGGTCCTGCTCAAAAATAAAGCCCTGCTCTTATTGCCTTTCCAAAGATTTCGAGCCCTTAAATAATTCTGCAATATCTTAATAGATTCGTTAGTTAATGTAGCCTCACGTTCCCGGTTACCCTTACCTAATACCTTTGCGATTCCCCTTTTAAAATCAAGATCCTTTATATCTAAATTAATCAATTCTTTTAATCTGATCCCTGAGGAATAAAATAAATTCAGGATTGCGTAATCTCTTTTAGCACTAAATAATTTATTCCGGGATCTCTTTAGCCAGTAAGATTTATTTTGCCTTCTTTTCTTCAATTCCTCTTTAGCCTTTATCCCTTCCAGGTAAGGCCGGTTAAATAAAAGATTGATTTCTTCTATGCTCAGATACTTAGGAATCCTCTTTATTGCCTTCATTTTAAACACCTCTTTTTAAATTTTATGCTTATACTATATATGATAGATTATTTTCTGTCAAGTGTTTCGTTATATTTTAGTTAGAATATAACTAAATACCTAAAACATAAAATCTAAAAATGCTTATTTTATAACGATTCCGGGATAAATATTTTTCTATAAATTATTTGTGTTTTGTTATTATCCTTTAAAAAAGTTAGATTTAAGGCTTTCAAGTGATCATTTTTAGCCTTTCCCGAGTGGACTCGAAAATTTAAAAAGCTTCTTACAGCTAATATTTCAGCTTTTTTAGGTTTTTTTGAGCCTTTTATGATTTTGTTTTGTTACTATTTAATAAATCCCTTCTATCCCGATTCATACTCTTACATTTAGCACCAACAATTATATAAAAATCTCTCTCATCAATCTTATCCTCTTTTACTGAATTAACTAAAACCTGATAGAAATCATCGAATCTTTTTAAAAAATTTAATCGTTCCGGTAACATTTAAGACCGCCTCTTTTTTAAATTTTACTTGACTAAACAAAAAGCGTATGTTCGCCCCCCGAAAAATCCTCTCTTTATTTTTCTATCTCTTTCTACCCTCAAAATTTACTTGCTTTAAAATACCCTCTTATTAAACACTTTTAGAAAGGACACTCTACTAACCACTCTCTATAAGCCTACTAATGCTATCACTGGTGATAGCACCCTATGCTATCATTTCGGGTCGCTTTTTTTCTAAAATCATAAAACTTGCGTGCCTACTAATGCTATCATTTCGGGTCGCTTTTTTTGAATTTTTTAGGTAAATATGGAGTAATTATCGGATTTGTATCTTTACTTGATATAGCCTCGATCTTGCCTTCTCTAACTAATAGCTGATATGCAGTATCCCACCTTAAAAGCGTTATAATTCTCCTTTTTGACTTTGGCCCCATAGAATATGGCCTTCTATTAATAAAATGATAAAATTCTAATCTCCTTAGAGATCTATCAATAGTTATTTTCTGTATCCCGGTTTCCTCAGTAATATCCGGATTTGTTTTTCTGGTATTTCTCCACCAACTACATTTACTTGCTAAAAAGTCATATATATCCCTATCCTTTTTAGTAAGCATACGAGAAAGCCCTGAATTTATAAAACCGTTAGGCATATAACTAAATGATTCTCTTCTTTCTTTAGGCAATAAATTGCCTTCATTATCATATAAACTGCTTTGATTTAATTCCGGATGAAAATTTATCAGCGTTTTATCTTCGAGATCCATTTTTTCTTTAAATTCTTTTTTATTCATATATCAGTATCCTTCCTTCAAACCTGGCCAATAGCCGAAACGAA
>NMQN01000530.1 GCA_003575245.1 Candidatus Atribacteria bacterium 1244-E10-H5-B2
TAACTAATTTGTAATTAAAAAAAGATAGAAGAGGAACGCCCGCGACCATTTGGAACATTCCTCTTCTAAACGTAAAAAAGTTTTTATGCCCACAACCAGCATTTTTTTAGTAGGGCAAAAACCTCCTTTTTTATTTTAACAGAGGAAAGGGGCAATTGTCAAATCTATTTATAACACAAATAATATAGCCATGTAATTAGTAAAAAGTATAAAAGAAAGAAGGTGAATTAAATTGAAAGAAATTGCTGTTTTAGGTGTTACGGATCGAAAGCGAATAATTCTATCTGTCGGTGAATACCGGGGCGAAGAAAGGATAGATTTAAGACAAAGCGTTTTGATTGATAAAGATTGGGTCATAACTCGCAAGGGGATTAGTTTCTCTACTGAATGGGTCGATAAATTTATAGAAATGATAGAAAAATTGAAAGATATATAGCTATGCTAGCAGGTGGGTAATCGATCCTTCCTGCTTTAACCTAGTTGGTGTGGTTGGGGAGTTAGCCGTCCTTTCGCTTTGACCGCTCCAACTGGGTTTATAAAAATGAAAGGACGGGATATGATTAACGAAAATATTCATTACCGTTTACCATTAAAATTAATCAATTCTTATTCGTGGGCTAGATTGAATTATCCTGGTAGAGCTATTTTACCGGTGATGGGGATTCATATTGATTTAAGGAACAATCAAGCTAGGCCGGGAATTGAATTAATATCTAAGTTATCAGGATATAGTAATTTGGGATTTGTCCGGGCTGGAATAAATGATTTGATTAATCATAATTTAATTATCAGGCAGAAAGAAGGCCGACACTATGTCTATTCTTTGACTGGTTTATCCTTTTGTAAACATGGGAGTGGTTATTTACCTATCTATAAAGGAGCTATGATACTTAGTAGAAAATGGGCCGGATTAACTCCGAGCGAAAAATCTCTTTATCCGGTTATGGGGAATAAGGCCAGAATAAATGACCCTGAAGCCGAGGATTCGGGTTTTTATGCTATTGGTAATATTTACGAGATCAATAAATATATCGAATGGGCGGGGATATCTCGAAGTAGCTTTTATAGAGCTTATAAGGGTTTGAATCGCAAAGGTTTAATTGGATTTTGGGGAGATGAGGATTTTTGCAGATATGGGATTTATGTCCCGCAATATTGTTGTGCCAAAAGTGCTCCCTATTAGGTTAAAAAGTGTGCCAAAAGTGCTCCCTATCGGTGTGCCAAAAGTGCTCCCCTGAGTATTAGTCTTTCTTAAGTATTAGTTTATAAAGAAGGAGTATGAGGTCAGGTTCAGGAAACTGACTTATTAATATCTTTTTTTAAGGGAAGAAAGAGAGGAAGGAAAGAGAGAGAAGAAAATCAGTAGTTAAGGGAGAGGATTTTGGGGGCGAACATATGTATCTTTGTTTAGTTTGAGTAAAAGGGAAGAAAATCGATCTTAAAGGAGAAAGCAAAAAATGGAAGATGGTAGAGACGAGAAAGAAAATATTGCACAATATCAAATAAGTGACGAATGGAATTATTTGATTGAGGATTGCAAAGCGATAATAAGCCAAAGGGTAAAAAATTCAAGAAGGGAGATTATACTGGCTTATGCTGAGGTAGGGAATCGTATTGCAGAAGATCCTTTGTATAAGAAATATGGGAAAGGGAACCAAAAATTTTTATCTTCTTTATTTGGGGAAATGGAAATAAGCGAAAGTAGCGGATATTATGCTATTGAGTTTTATGAGAAATTTATAAAAAAATATATGCTTAATTCCGAAGATGTTTCCAATGCGTTGGATAGATCTATGGGAGAGAATTTTATCGATGAGGGGGAAAATATTAGCTGGCATAAAATTTGTAATAAGTATTTGCCTGAACCGAAAGGAAACGAAACTGGATTACCTACCCCTCAATATGTGGAATGTCCAAAATGCCATTATAAATTTACAATAAATTAAATAAAAAAAAGAAAGCGGAATAGAAACTACTCCTTATCATCATCTATCAGCACTACTCTTTTCCAACCTCTCCTGGCTATGCCCCAACTAATACATATTTGACGGATCCTCTCGTAAGAGATACCGTAAATTTTGGCAATTTCCCTTAAAGATTTAGTTTTAACCAACTTTTTTAATTCGCTTTTTTTTATTGTTTTCATTCAATTACCTCTTTATATAACTTGACATTACAATGTTTATATCAAAATCTTTTTCTTTAGTTACCTTGATGAATTTATCCTTCATAATCTTGTCTTTTACTTCTTTATAAACTTTATTATGGGCATCATAATTATCTATATAATTATCTTCTCCTTTACACTCTACGATTTTACTTCCCATAACTTTGATTGTATAGAATACTATTCTTTTTTTCAACTATGTCACCCCTTATTGATTATAGCAACTTCGACCCTTAAATGATAGGTTTTTTTTGTTTATTTTTGTGATTTGTATTATTTATATCCTTTTAAAAATGGTATTTCACGATTTCATTTACCTTTTTCAAGGTCCAGATAG
>NMQN01000772.1 GCA_003575245.1 Candidatus Atribacteria bacterium 1244-E10-H5-B2
CCTCATCTCTAATTCCCCAGAGTCCCGGTCCGCTTTATTATGAACAATCACATACTCTCTAAATTCCTCGGAGTCAAATTCTGGGTGTTCTTTAACAAATTTAGAGAAGCGCCCGCCCCCAAAATCACAAAATTCCTCATAGTCTTCTTCTTTATAAAACTCTTCTACAAACTCCGGCTCATTCATCTCTATCACTTTTTGTGATTTACGAGGTATAAGAGCCAAATCATATATCGGAAGTGCCTTCCAATTTGGCCCGTAGCTACTCCCTATCCATTCAACAGATTTGTTCCCAAATCTCTTTTCTAAAATCCTATCTATTTTCAATCTTAAAGCGGGATCAAGAACAATCCAGAACTTCCCATCTTTTTCTTGTGCTCGGATTATAATATCAATGTCGTTAGGCTTTCTATTATCTTCTCTCTCATAAAGTATAGATCCTGCAAGAGATAAGAAGCTATCAATCCACAAAAATGGAGGAAGGTCCTTAATTAACACTTCATCGCTTTTAGCTAAATAAATATTTTGTTTTTTAAGAGGGAAATTAGAGATGAGGAGTTCCCTTCTGAATTCTTGTATTCCTTCAGTATTAGAAAAGCTTTGTAATACCTTAACTTTTTTTATATGAAAATCTTTAAATACTTCATTAATTGCTTTAACATCATTAAGAGAAAGTATAAATTTTCCTTTTATTTTTTTGCAAAAATTATGAAGTTCTATTAGACTAATATCACCACCAATCGTTTTATTCTCGGTATCAGGGTAGGGCGGGTCCAGATAATAAAAGGTTTCTTTAGAATCATAATTAATACTTTCTTTATAATCATTATTCTCTATCTTTACATCTTTTAATCTTTCTTTTATATTGGGGATTGCGGAAGCACAGTCAGCTTCTTGACCCTCAAAGGAACTAACATAATTTTTAAATCTTGAAAATCTCATAATATATGAAAATTTATAAAAGCGTTCTAAATCATTTTCGGGTTTATTTTTTTTAAGGTTCTCAAAATGACTTTTGCTCCCCACCCAATTTTTCTTTTTCAGCTTTTTCAAATCCTCATCACTAATTTTTTTCATAAACCTATAAGCAAAAGCGATATCCTTATCCAAATCATTTATCACTTCAACCCCGCTTGGCTCCTTAGCAAAAAATACTGCCCCGCCTCCCACAAAAGGTTCGACATAAGTTTTATGTTCTGGAATATAACCAACTATAGTTTTAGCCAAATATCTTTTGCCACCAGGAGAACCAAAGGCTGGTCTGCAACCTTTTTCTAAATCTTCTAAATATTCTTCTTCTCCCTGTTCTGTTAATTTTTTTATTTCTTCTAACTCCATTTAAATCATCTCCTAAACCGGTTCTTTCCTTCCGTATTGGTATTGCTCTCCCCCGATAGCTTTAAGATCTCTAGCAGGAATCAAAGTATAATATCCTGAGTCTTTATGCTCAATGGGGTCTGCTGGAAATCCCTCTGTACATTTCCAAACCTGCCAATAATTTCCTGCTCCTTTCGGCCTCTTAAAAGCTTTAAAGACGTATCTTCCTTTTACTAATTCTTTATTCTTTTCTGGCAAATTCTCATCAGCATAATAAAAATATTCATGATAATCTTTTCTCCCAATTCCGCTTTTGACTTTCCCTCGCCAAATTAATCCCATCCAGGCATATCGGTAGGCGGTTGATCCCACTTCTCCGGGAGCGATAAAATACGAACCCTTCACTATCTGTAAATCAGCAAGTATCTTTGCTCCTTCCTTACTTATACTCGGTTCTTTTATTTCTTCCGTCTTTTTAACCATTCCCGGTTCTTCGGCACTAGGCTTTACTAAAGCAAAACTTTTAGCTACATTCTTTACTCCACTTGCGGTCTCTACTAATTCTCCTTTCAACATACGCAAATAACTCTCTACATCGTTATCAGTAATTACCCATTGCACTAATCTCTTCAGTCCGGAGAAGCTCATTCTATCATCAATATGTATCGAGTGGCCTTCAAAGAGCCCGGCCAAGGTCATCTTACCCTTTTTGTATTTCTCTACCTCCTCCGGCTCCAACCCCCGTATATGGGTCTGTATAAATGCCTCTCCCTCTCGGTAATCATTATAAAATTCCTTAGGGAGCGGTTCATTTTCCTTGGCATGTGTTTTATATATTTCTTTAGGGATTTTCCCTTCATCTATGCTAATTTTTACATCGTCTTTAACCGCCTTCTCCACCAGTCTTTCTCTCCGCGGAGTGAATTCAGAAAGCCTTTCTAATACAAACATTTTATCAGGCGTATTTTTTTCCGGGACCGGTTGTAACACCACACTCACATAAGCTTTATAATATGCAAGTTTAGGCTCGTCGGTCTCGTAACTATTAACATCTTCGCTGGCTACCCTTAGTATCGAGCCTATCACTACATCCTGTTTCGTATTATCTGACTTTCCTATATGGTTATAAAACTTTCCTTTAAATTCTATTACCGCCTTCTTATCTTTTCTGCTTATGTGA
>NMQN01000409.1 GCA_003575245.1 Candidatus Atribacteria bacterium 1244-E10-H5-B2
AACTCTCTGCTATCTCGTTTTTTCTGAACCTCACCAGGAATAATACAAGTATAGACTTCGTGGGAACCATCTTTATTAAAACCAGCTACCAGAAGAGTTATCCTATCGATTCCTCCGATTCCATTTTTCAAATTCCCCTGCAGGTCTTTATATTGGAATTTAACCATATAATTTTCTTGCTTAACTTCTACAACTTCGAAACCCTGCCGCTTGAGGTCATTATTAATCTTTTCTACTGCATCATCTAACCTCTTCTGCCATTCATATTTTATATCAAAAAGGCTGTGCAATCTGTCTGCTGCATCTCTTACGTTCAGTCTTTCTATATCGTTCTCTCTTTTAAACTGCTCGATAAATTTACTGACACTTTTCATTACTCCATCTTCCGGTAAAAAAGCCAGTCCGGTTACAATTATCCCAATCCTTTTGTTCAGCTGAAAAAGTTTGGAAGCATTATCACTTCCGATTCGTGCCATCCCTTTTCGGTTGCGATATGATTGCCGGCTGTCAGCAGCTAAAACAATTCCTTCCGGGGTGGTGGTATTTATTCCTAATGACATATTATCATCTCCATTTTAAAATATTTTTGTTGCTATATTTTTATATTCGATAAAACTTCAGAAAATCCTTTATTTTGTGAAAAAATATTTTTAAAATGGAGATTAAAAAATTAATCACCCCCACCTTAATCCTCCCCCCTCGAAGGGGGAGGAGAGAGATATAGATATACTATTAATATTATGTTAAAATTATGATTAAATGATTTTACAGAAAAGTAAACAAAATAATTAAAAGGAAAACGGAGGAAATAGATTTGAAAAGACAGACCAAGGGATATCTAATGGTAGCTGCAGCCGGAATTTTGTGGGGAACGATCGGCATACAAGTTAAAACTCTTCTCAATTATCAATTGTCAGTTCAGGCCATTGTATTGTGGAGAATGATATTTGCGGTTTTAATATTATTCCCCTTCATTTTCTTTACAAAGAGAGAAATACTGAAAGTTGATTTGAGAGGAATTGCTTATTTTTCCTTAATAGGAATTTGTAATCAATTTTTCTTTAATATATTGTATTTCAGTGCAATTCAAAAAACTACCATTGCCACAGCAGTTACTCTATTATATACTGCACCGATATTTATTGCTGTTATGGCGAGAATTTTTTATAAAGAATTATTTACTCCCTTTAAAACTGCAGCTCTATTCCTTTGTATGGGAGGATGTTTCTTTGCTGCTACCGGGGGTTCAATAGATACACTTAAACTAAATTTACCGGGAGTTTTAATGGGAGTGGGAGCAGGCTTTACTTTTGCCTTACTAACCATTATAACCAAAGCCATAATCAATGATTACCATCAGCTTACCATTATTGCATATTCAATTGGATTTGGACTTCTTTTCTATCTTCCTTTCTCTCATCCTTTAGATATTTTCCAAATGGATTTGGCTTTTAAGGCGTGGGTACTGTTGGGTACTATCGGATTAATTGCCACTGTGATAGCTTACGGATTCTATATTACCGGATTATCTTATGGTATTGAAGTATCGAAGGCAGGAATTGTCAGCACCCTGGAACTGGTGGTATCGGTTATACTTTCTTATCTGATATTTAAGGAAGCCCTTTGGGGATGGAAATTGGTAGGAATTTTAATGGTTGTATTTTCGGTGATAATTGTTCAATTGGATAAGATTTTACCTGCAAAAAATAAATTCTCTGGTAATAAATAACGGATTCCTAAGAGATTTCCGCGCTGTATATGATAGCGTATAGCGTACAGCGTTTAGCGTATAGGTGGGAGGGGGAGGGATATAAATAGGATGGATTCCCTCTTTCGAGGGAATGACAGAAAGAAACAAGTATGACTGAAAGGATAAGACGGGCTTGATAAATCAAGCCCCTACATTTATTTCTTTAACTTTCTCTATCTTGATATTTTTAACTTGATAATTAGTTAGATAAACTCCGCTGACTACGAAGACTGCCCCGATAATAAGAGAGGGGGATAATTTTTCGTGGAGAATTAGAATTGCCATCAAGGTGGCAAAGATAGGCACAAAATTAATAAATATTCCAGCCCGGGAAGGGCCAATTTTATCAATTCCTTCATAGAACCAGGTAAAGGCTAAAGCGGTTCCCAAAAATCCTAAAGCAAAAACACTCAACCAAACTTCTATACTATATTGCATAAAATTTTGAAGAACACCTTCCTGATAAGTGGGTAAAATTAGAATTAGAGTACCAGCAAGGCAGGCATAGGTGATGGCTACAATTGGCTTTAGGTCTTTCATTATAATTTTACCAAGCACAGTAAAGGAAGACCAACAGGCCACACATCCCAATATAAATAATTCCCCCCAACCAATATTGCCTTGTAAAATAACCTGGAGATTTCCCTGAGAAATTACTATCAATGCCCCGGTTAGAGAAAGAATAATTCCTATAAATTTATATTTAGTAAATTTTTCCTTAAGTATTAAAGCTGAAAGAATAGTAATTACGGAAGGATTTAAAGATATGATTATAGAAGCACGGCTGGCTGTAATAAATTTTAATCCCGAGAAAAAGAGGAAATTATAACCCACGACACCGGTAAGTCCGAGAGCTATAATTAATAAAAATTGTCGGAAGCTAATCCGGGGGAATTTACCATAGATTTTAAAGACAAATAAAACTAAAAAGAAGGAAGCTAAAAGGAATCGTAAAAAAGCAGAAGTAAAAGGAGGGAGGTTTGCCGCCATTATCCTTCCGGCAATAAAGGTGCCTCCGAAAAATAAGGCTACCAGAAATAATTTTATATAAGTAATATTGTTTTTTAAAAAAGTTTTCAAAATATCTCCTTATAATTAATACAATTAATTACTCACCCCCACCTTATTCCTCCCCCTTCGAGGGGGGAGGAATATAAATAGGATGGATTCCCGCTGCCTGAGACGGTGGCTTTTAAGGAATCGGGTCGGATAAATCCGACCCCTATCTCAATGGGCGAGACGCCTGTCCTGCGTTTTATATTAATGCGGGAATAATAATAGATTATTCAGCTACTATAAATCCGCCATATTGTCTAAAGCATCACCGGTTAAACGATACACCACCCATTCATCCATAGGTTTTGCACCCATATGGTCATAAATTTTCCGAGCGGGATTCCATTTCAAAACAAGCCATTCCATTCTAACACATTTATTTTCTTTGGCAATATAAGCACATTTTTTAAATAAGGCAGTGCCGATTCCTTGTCCCCGATATTCCTCAGAAACAAATACATCTTCTATATAAAGACCGGGTCGCCCCACAAAAGTAGAAAAATTATAAAAGTATAAAGCATAACCTACGGGTTTTTCCTCAATTTCTGCTATAAGGACTTTAGCATATGATTTATCTGCAAAGAGGGTTTCTCGAAGAATATTTTCAGTTGTAACTACCTCTTTAGACATTTTTTCATATACTGAAAGTTCCTTTATAAATTTAAGAATTAAGGGGACATCCTCTACGGAAGCCTTTCGGATATTCAGATTAATTTCTTCAGATTTTTTTAACATAATTCCTCCTTATAATCTATATTTAAATAAATAGGACAGAGTTTAGCTCTGCCCTATTTATTTAAAAATTTTCCAACTTTTATTGCCTAATACCTCTTGTGGGCACAATGCATCGTGCCCCTACATTACCATTTTGTATACTTTTTGGGTTGCAATCATCTAATAATTTTTCTATTTGGTAAGCATTATTCTAAATAGGTTAATTCTTCACTTTCTAAACTTATACTTGTAGTATAACTCCCTTTATAGGCAGTAAGCATAGTACTATATTTGCGAGGAACATTATCTGCAGCATGAGTAAATCGTATTATAACTTCTTGGGCAAATCTTTTATCCTGGTCTAAATCAAGTTCTATTTCTCCAATTACTCCATCTCCATAACTTATTACGATTACTTTATCTCCGGTGGTAGATCCACTTAAATTAAGATGAACATAACCAAAAGTTAATTCTCCTATTTCTTCTGATGTGGTATACCATTCTACATAAGATAATGATAATATTGGTTCATTATTTAAATTTAAACAACCAACGAACAAGAAAATAGACATTCCCACTACCAGCGCTAAAACTAGTAATTTTTTCATAATTTTTCTCCTTTTAATTGAATTCTCTCCAATTATAGATGAATACTGAAGGACTATTTATATTTTATTCACACCCCCTTTAGACCGATTTCTTCTGCTACCTCTTGCATGCCTGCAAGGGTATCAGCAATGATATCAGTAATTTCCATTCCTAACATCTGGGCACCCTTTTCAATGATAGATCTATCTACTCCGGCAGCAAATCTTTTGTCCTTCCATTTCTTCTTCACTGATTTTACTTTTACATCCATAACACTTTTGGAGGGTCGAACCAAAGCTGTAGTTACCACCAAACCGGTAAGCTCATCTATAGCATAAAGAACCTTTTCCAATTCTGTTTGTGGCTCAACTTCCGAACAGAGCCCCCAACCATGACTTACTACTGCTCGGATATATTCTTCTGGCCAGCCCTTTTCTTTTAGTATTTCCTCGCTTTTATGGCAATGCTCCTCGGGAAACTGCTCATAATCAAGGTCATGAACCAGGCCGATAACACCCCATTTTTCTTCATCTTCTCCCCGCTTGCGGGCAAAATAACGCATAACTCCCTCTACGGCTAAGGCATGTTTTATCAGACTATCACTTTTATTATATTCGGTGAGCAGCTGATAAGCTTCTTCTCTGGTTGGAACTTTTGAACTCATTTATTTCCTCCTAAGTGCTTTATTTTTTTGTTTTCTATTATATCCTCTCTAATTTAATTATAATATATTCTATGAGATATTCAAATAATATCTTTATTTCTTCTTTCTTGCATTAAAGATTTAACTAACATGGATTCTGGATAGGTTCATACTTTTTTTCTTTCTCTTACCTCCACTCTTAAGAACCTATTTAGAATTAATATTGATAAACCTATTGTAAAGAATAAGATAGAGATACTAAATCTATCAGCAATATAGCCGAATAAAGGGGCTAACACTATCATAAAAAGTGAACCGACCTGGTTTTCAATTGACATCACTGTAGCTCGTTCATTTTTTCTCATATAATCACCAAAAACATCTACCGCCAGGGGTCGCCTTCCATCTTTCAAAAGATAAAGGAAAAAGTAAAGAAGTATAACTGCTAAGATAATTTTAGTTTTGATAGCAAAAAACATTATAAAAAATACTACTCCCAAAATATCAAAACTGATATCCATCAGTTTGTCAGACTTATATTTTAGATTTAAGCGGTAAACATTTCGGGAAACCCATGAACTAAAGATATACATCACTCCATAAATAAGCCCTAAAATAATTTTTAACTGAGTAGCTGCTTCCATCGAGATTACTATGTAAATTCCTGAAATTAAAATAAGGTCTTTTAAGACAGGCTGAATATAATCTTTTAAAACTTTAAAAATGGCATCAAAGAGTGAGGAACTTATTACTACTTTTCTGAGAGACCTGTTGGCAAAAACATTTTTTAACTGTTTAATGCTATAAGTAAAAAATTTTTTTATGCTGATAGTGGTTTCTGCCGGTTCATTTAAACTCTTAGGATAGGACCAGATTAAGAAAAAATCAAGGATGTAGGGGATGATGCTGAATAAGAAAATCCATTGCATTCTGGGTAATTTAATAATCAAAAAGATTGCAGTAAAAGCAGATAAGGAAGAACCGATTAAGGAAAAAGAGCGGGTGCGGCCATAGACGAAAGTCTTATGTTCAAACCAGCCCTTCTGTTCCAAATAGGAATAAATCATAGCTTTGTGGGTACCTGATCTAAAAGCTTCTCCCAGGCCAAAGAAAACCATAGCTATCGCTACAATGGCATAACTGCCTCCCAGGGAAAAGAAGAAGAAAGAGGCGATATAGAAGATGAAACAGATCATCAGCTCGGTCTTTTTCCCATATTGGTCGGCAAATATCCCGGAGGGAACTTCAAATAGATAAATAACTATCCCTCTAATAGAAAACAAAGTTCCTATCTGAAATAGGTTAAGGTGCACCACCTGTATTAAATAAATATATAAGTAGGGTTCAAAAAAACGAAGATTTTTTAAAAACCCATACAGGCAAAACTTCTTTATCTGCCTATTTTCTTTAATTATTCCATGTATATCTTCCATATTTCATTATCAGGAACGGAAACAGGGGACGGGTTGTTCCCGGAGAACCGTCCCCTGTTCTTTTTTAAAATTTTACTTCGACGTTTTTTCTTTCTTCTTCTTCTGTTTTGAAATAAGGCCTGCTGGTAAAACCGAATAGATTAGCAATTATCGAAGCCGGTACTTTAACTATAGCAATATTAAATTTCATAGCAGTATCATTATAGAATTGTCTTGAAAAACCTATTTTGTCTTCGGTATCTTTCAGTTGTTTTTGTAAATCCAGGAAATTTGTATTAGCCTTTAAATCAGGATAATTTTCAGCAACTGCAAATAATCGACTGAGGGCACCGGCTAACCCTGAATTCGCTTCCAATTTTTCCTCCGGCGTTTTTGCCGACAAATATTTGGTTCTTGATGCCGTCACTTCTTCTAATGTTTCTTTCTCATGTTTGGCATATCCCTTTACAGAGCTTAGCAGATTAGGAATTAGATTAAACCTTCTTTTTAGCTGGACATCGATCTGCGCCCAGGAATTATCTATTCTCCCTCTTAACATTACTAACGTGTTATAAGTCAAAACCCCCCACGATACAATTAGAATACCAAAAATCGCTATAAAACTCATAAAAACACCCCTTTCTCTTTTTCATTTTTAATCAATCATTAAAAGGCACCGGCTCCGCCGCCACCGCCTCCTCCTCCGCCTCCGGAAGAGAAGCCGCCGCCCGCACCGGTTGAAGCAGTTGCACTGGCAAAAGCAGAAGTAAATACTTTATCAAAAGACCTGAACATACTGTTATTTAATCTTCCGCTTCTATCAGTCATACAGTATAAGTAGGTAGAATTCCTTAAGGATATATCTTGATTACTTAAGACCAGTTTTAATTTTGAAATTACTTTGCTTGCCACTCCCAGTGAGATAGCGTAAACCAGATAATGCTCCCAAACTATTATAGAGGGGATTTCGTAATCCTTCATATTGCTAAAATGTAATAAAAATCTTTTAAATGCCCTCCATTTAGTATATTCATTAATTCCGATTTGAGTCTTTTTTCTTATCAATGCACCATAGATTATCACTCCAAAACCAGTGAAACCGACGGCAAACAATAAAGGTATAATAATAAACAACTGCACTTTTAACAGGGCTCCCAGAGCAAATAATAAAAATACTCCGGCAAATTCCATTAAAACTACCTTGCCTGCGGTCTTCAACCCTTCTTTTGATTGACCAAAATAATTATATTTTTTAAATTCCTCTCCAACTTTTTTCACCCATTTATCATAATCGTACCGAAAACTGCTCTGAGTTCTTGATGCCTTAGCGTAGCCTTTTATCTCTTTTAAAGTTACACTCGCTCCATTACTAATTGAATAGAAAAGCCAATGGATTAAATATGATTCATGTTCTTTTAAATTAGTAGTATCGCCTTCTTCGATTAATATAAATTTATAGTCTTTCTTTCTTCCTTTTGGAATCTCTTCAATCTTTAAATATTTCTTGCGTATCAAATCCATTAAGGTTGCTATAATATCTTTGCTGGCTACCCCTTTAATGCTTATTAATTTGCTTAAAACAGCGGGCGTAATATCCTGAGGTAATTCACGATAATAATCCATTTCAACTTCTGGTTTAAGTTCTCTATCATATTTAAAGTAGAGCCGAATAGCCAGGAATATATTAAATAATACTACCAGTAGAGCCAATAAAAAACCGATGATATTAAAATACATCTCCCTATCTGCTTTTTTGGCCCAGGCTAATTCCTCTTTTATTATTTCAGCAAATTTATTCT
>NMQN01000053.1 GCA_003575245.1 Candidatus Atribacteria bacterium 1244-E10-H5-B2
GCCTATACAAACTTTATCGAATTCAAACCCGATTGCCGAACGGAATAGAAAACCAATCATCTCGCTAATCGGGATTGCTGAATCCTCAATTAATTCGTTGCTACTATCGCTTAAACAGGTTAGTTTATTTACTCCCATTGAGACTTTTCTCAGCGTCGGAGTCGATTCTGTTAAAGTTCCTTTCTCGGGTTTCCAGTAAGCAATTACCCCAGCGATACTCGTCTGATGAGCGGTATCTTCGTAACAGGGGATCGATATCGTATTGCCTTTTGCTCGAGGAATACCGTAAACTTTGCAACGAGTTCTGATTATTTCCTCGCTGAGATTGAGATCCATTAATTGAGCTTCAAATAACTCCGGCAATAAAAAACCGCCAGCACTCCCGACCCCTTCCTCGAGGTCCTTTGCTAATCGATTGTCAGGAGATATGCCTCGATTATTTACCGCCATCAGAAAGCTATTTAGATCTGAAAAACCGTCATCAGAAAGTTCTGTATCTTTAGAGATTCCGTAAAGAGCTTTATAAGACTTACCACTCCCGGTATTAAATTGCTTAATATCTTCACTACTGGAAAGCAGTTTATTAGGCTTGACTTTGGAGAATTCAGCCCATTGTTTATAAATATCACTCTCTCTAAAAGCTGAGCCTAGCGAATCTCTGAAGCCTTTTTCGATCTGTTCTCCGATAATTTCTTTAAATTCTGATTTTAACATTTATTTATCACCTACTTTTGGATTTATGCTTTACGCTTTGACGTATATATCAGCTCCAAAAGTAGGTCTTACGAATCGCAGACCGTATAACTATCAAGATAAGCATATTTTTTTTTAAAAGATCGTTTAAAATATTTTGAGTAGAGCGATAAGCAAACACGAAAACCTATCGCTCTACTTTTCCATTAAGACTTTTTTGTTTATCTCCCGGGATATCTCCCATAATAATTTAAAAAGCCTCTTTGAGAGGAAATGAGGTCAAGGTTAAAGAAAGAATCCGGAGAGTAAAGGTTAAAAGAAATCTCTCTTGATTCCGGGAGCGACCTTGACGATATGACTTGCTCCCTTATTACATTTGAATAATAGTATCATAGTCTTTTTGAGTCATCTTATTTTTCCTATATTCTTCTAACGCCTGCTTGAGTTCCTCATATCGTCTTATTAAATTTTCGGTTACAAGAGGAGACCTCACTTTTCGATATTTTTCAATCTGTTTTTTTGCTCTTTTTAGATTAGATTCAAGCCTCGCTAAAAAATCTGACTCTGCAACCTTATAATCCTGAAAAGACATATCTTTTCTTGTTTTCAGTTTGCCATTTATAATAAAAAATTCCAAATTCTCACCGCTAATATACCAGCTAGCACCGATCTTTATCCCTTTGATATAGTCTCTCTTGATGTAACTCCTAACTGTAATGGGATCAACTTTTAATATATTAGATACCGAGCTTACACCATAATAATCGATATTGCCGATCTTTCTGTCCGGTTTTTTCAGTATTATGTTAGCCATAATTCCACTCCTTATTGTAGATATGACTTATTGTAAGTTATTATTAAAAAAAAGTCAACTGTTTTGGAGAATTAAATTTGATGATATTTTTCCGGGAGCAAATTACTCTCATTACTACCCTCGACAGATTGCCACTTTCCGTTTTCCTCTTCTTCTTCGTCATCTTCGAGCCATCTAACTCTAACTCCTGAACCCCCTAATTTTTTTGATACTGCATAGATAGCACTACAACAAGAATCCAGCTCGTCAGCGTGGCCAAATTCTCCTCTCTCGTGATAAATACTTAGCTGATTCGATTTATTATATATGGCCAGAGTATTTTTCATTCCATTCCTTAGGTCTGGCCGGTCCGGTAAATTTAATTTATCCTTCAAAATTAAACTTTTCATAACTACATAGACCTCTGCCAGCCCTGGCCGGATTTCTATTGCTAAATTTATTCGTTTAAAAGCATTTTCAACCCAGCCCTTAGCGTATTTATCTACCAGGCAAGCTGATATACGATATTCATTTTTTAGTTTTTCTATATCTTTTAGGATAGATTCCAGGTCTTTTGTAGTCCAGCTCCTGACTACATCAATTAAGACAGTCTCTTTTTCGCTATGCCCGATACTCAAACTAAACCTATCTCTACCCGAAAGTCCACTTTGATCAAATCCCAAATAATAATTATTGCCACTCTTATATTTTAAATCCCCTGCCAGTATGAAAGGTCTCTCTATCAGTTCAAAGGGGAAAAAGCTCTCCAATTTTTCACTAAATACACCTTCAAATTCCCTCATATAATTGTCGATATCCCGGGCCTTCTCTTTATCTAAAAACTTTTGTGGTATTTCGGGATTGACAAAACGGGTATTTGCCTGAATAGTTAGTCTATCCTCGATCCGAAAACCCTCGTTGAAGAAGTTAAAAAATAGCCCTTGCTTACTTCCTGCGGTAGATATCAAGAATAATTTACCTTCTATAAACTGCGCCTGCCTGGGTCTTAGAGAATTGAAAATTGCCTCATCGGCTCGCGGACCCTCTATCCTATAAAATGCAATCTCATCAAGTATTAAAACCGCTATGGGAAGTCCACGTAGAGCTGTCGAATTGCAGGGACCGCTTATAATTTTGACGTAATTTCTAAGGGTTATTTCCAGATCCGTAGATTTCTTTATAAAACCTTTGAGCATAGGGGAACGCCTTAGCATTCTTAGGCAATTTGTCTGAATTATTTGCCTGGCCTGCAGTTCTTTCGTTGCGATGATGCAGACATAGACAAATTCTCCTGGCGATAAAGTTTCCTTCCAGGGCTTATTCAGCCAGCCAACGATAGCCTCATATAGAGCACAGATACTCACTAAAAAACTTTTACCTGCCCTTGCTCCTAAGCACATCACTGCCTCTGTTTTCTCCATTCCCGGCTTATACCTGCCCTGCTTTTTAGTCAGGATCCTAAATATTTCAAGTTCTTTTTGGTTAAGATTCATACCATAAAGGGCCTTCAAAATGATTTTCTGCACTGGTCGCCTTGCAAATGATAGACCTAAAACAGCAGGATTTTCTGCAAATTCTATAATGTCTAAATCCTTCAACTTCTTCTTTTGGCTCTGAAATTTCTCGGCCTCTTTTCGGATTTCTTCTATTGTTTTCTTTCTATATTGTGGAAGATTCCTCTTAGCCCTCGCTTCCGATTCTGGACTATGATATTCGTATCTTCTTTTTCTTTTTGCCATAGAATTACCTCCCTCTCGTTTTTCGCCTTAATAGTTCTTGATAGTTTATTGAAAAATTATCTCGACCGGTAAAAAGCAATTCCCCCCTGGGAGAATAGATTTTCAGAGCCTTTTTTTCTTTCCTCGGTACTCTCCCATTTTTGGTTTTTTTCATTCTTTTACTATCTCTCTTTTTTTTCATGCTATGCCTTCCTTTTACTTAAAAAAAAATAGCCGGAGCTGAAGGTCAAAAACCTTCAAAAATCCGGCTATCTTGTAGCTCTTATTTATTCAATTTTTAGAAATTATTTAACTTACCAAATTTTACGAATTATCTTTCTACCGATAATTTTATTCTTTACTCTCCTAGCAATCTTTTTCATATTCCCTGATTTGACTTTTTCAGCGTCGTTCGCAACCCGAGCTAAACGATACAAAAAACTTACTAATTTACCCAAAATCTAATCCCCCTTAACTATATCAGACCTGGCCATTGGTCAGAAATAAAGGGGTAACCAAAATTCCCAACCGCCGGCCAGGTTAAACAGGGAGCTAACTCCCTGCCCACGTAACAATTATACCATAAAACGCTAAAATTTTAGCCCTTAATAGCGTTTCTTTGTCCTCTCTGGTATCTTTCTATGGAGCGTATATCTTCCAACTGTTACCGACTTTCTGCAAATAATAATACCCATAACTGCTATCGCTTTCATAATAACCGCAAGCAGTTATTAAAGCGGTAAGATGCAAATAAACATCGCTATAATTCCCATAAGTAGATACGCTCAAAATATCGGCATAAGTATTAATAGTTACGATATTACAATAAAGGTATAAACTATTGATCAGGCTTTCCCCCTGACAAGTAGCATAATATCGCTCCGAGCCATAGACGCAACAGCTTTTCGCTTTACTCCAATTCTGATTACTGATCGCTAAAAAATATTCGTGAATAACGCTCTTTATCTTTGCCTCGTCAGTACCGGGAATTACTCCACCGCAACCCGATAAAAGTATAGCTAATATCAAAACTAAAACTACCAAAAAACCTTTCCTTTTCATTTCTAAAATCCTCCTTTATAAATATCCCTGCTCTCCGGAAAATACACTAAGACCAAAGAGCAGGGTCGGCAACCCGGAGAACTCTCAACAGAAAGTCCGGATCACCGAATAATTTAAATTATTTTTCTCGCCAAGAAATTCGGATAAAATAAGGTAGCCCTGTGCCAGGAATACTTGTAGTGGTCAGAGATTCGTCATATACAACATTCATTGAGCCCCCACCGCCACGAAATATACCATCATCGGCAACAATTGCACCAGGGTCTACAGTTACCGCCCCGTTAGAAGTGAATTTACCATTAGTTTGAATTATCCCTTGAGTATTAACTGTCCCCCCAAGAGTAATATTTCCTTTAGCAACTAAAGCCAATGGATTGTTACATAAGGGATCATAACATGAGTCATTTGGATCCAAACAACAATCCTCACAGCCTAGGTGTATATTCTCTGTTCTTCGTACATGATTTATAACCGCATTTCCTAAAGAAATAATCGTACCCGTAGCAAAAATAGCTCCGCCAATAATAGTTAAATTTGATTTAATTACTACATCTCCAACTATAAAATGTATACCCGTTATCACTTCATCAGTATCAAAATATTTTGTTGCCCCGCCGATATCATAAAATTCACCCTCATACATAAAATCTTTAGATAATTCTCTATAAAGATTAAAATCAATTGTAGGTAAAGGATCGTAGATTCCAGAGGCCCCTATAGGATTTTCTCCAAAAGCAGTAGCAACCCCCTTTAAATCATATGCTTCGCCAGCAACTTTAGATATATCCCCATTAGAATGAATATTTCCAACAATATCAAGATTTCCCCCTAGCTCCAAATTTGATTCAGTAGCAACCGCATATAAATAGGATAAATTATCAGATGGTAATATCCCTTTTTTGGCTTTTACTTCTACCTCGCGTTTACACGAATTTTTTACACCAACAGGTTTAATCACTCCCATAGAGTTAATTTTGATTATTTCTAGTAATACCGGAGTTTCCTCTTGGATTGTTATAACCGTTACATCATAATATTCTGAGTCTGAGGGGGTGCCTTCATGAAGTGGGTCAGTTTTATCAGCTCGCCAATCAAAACCTTTCCCTCCGTTTAAAATACTTGTGTTTAAATACCATAAAGATTTTTCGATACCCGATTCTGCAATATAAAATGCCTTAGTCGAATCTCGCTGAATTGTGGATAGCTTTATATCATTACTGGTCATAGCTAATAGAGCCACTACAAACGTAACTAATACAGCCGAAAAAATTAGCACAGTTAAAAGAGCTATGCCTTTTTGATTAATACTTTTTCTTTTCATACTGATCATACCGATCACCTCTTTCAATCGTTTAAATATAACCATAAATTAGCATTTCGAGTTCTACTTCTCTATTTTCTTCCCTTCTATTTTTCCAAGTAACTGTAGTAATTACTCGCTTTAAATCATTCCTTTCTACACCCCCGATAACTTCATTTGTGATATTTGTTGAAATTGAAAATTTTTCTTTATAGTCAAGGGGAGTTTCTCCAATAATCAAAGTTTCAAAAGGCTTATTTTTTATGCTCTCCATTTCTCCGCGAGCGTAGTTAGTAGCAACGGTTCTATCCCGGGCATCTGCCATCCCCATAAAACCAGTACTGTAAGCTTGAAATATTCCGAATACTACAAATGCTAGGATTGCTACTGCAACCATTAATTCAATTAATGAGAAGCCTTTTTGTAACAATTTATTCCTCATTTTTTATTTGCTCCTTTCAATTGTTCTTCTATCACGAGCTCTAATTTACCACCACATTTAGAGCAAATTTCCTCAACTGCCCAACCTGTAAAGACCTGTCCACAATCGACACAAATATACCTTTTCATTTTTTTCTCCTTTCTCCTTTTATTTTTTATCTTCAAATAGTCCATATTCAAAAAGGATAATACCGATTAAAGAAAAGAGCCACAGATACCAAGTTTTTCCCCAATCAAAAGGATTATGAGTCCATCCAAAGCTTAGGCTCTTCGAATCCAAGCTCCTCTCGACACCCAAATAATAGGCAATAGTAAGGGTAACCAAGAAAATAATAACTGGTACAAAAATTGCCAAAATTATCTTTTGGTTTTTATTCATTTTGTTACTCCTTCCTCCTTCATTATTTTAGAATAGTCTCCTGCAAAATTCTATTTAGAAGTTCCTTTTGACTCTTTAAAATTTTAAAACGCACGTCTATATATCCGTTACCGTCTACGCTCAAATCAAGCGACGGTCTGAATACTTCTGTCGGTTTTACCGGCTCAATTACTTTTCTTTCTATCTGCTCAACTTCTTTTATCCGCTCTAAGGGAGTTCTTTTCCTTACTTTTCGATTGGCTATCCCCTGGAAGGCCTTTTTAATGATACCAAAAGCGACGTCTAACATAGCCTCTTTGTTCTGCAGAAATTCCCTCATATCGTCGAAAGAGATCAGGACTCCGACCCTACGACTTACCGGCTCATAATCCCTAACAAAAAGAGGTACAGCACCGAGAGAAGTATAAGGAATTTTAGCCCAAAGCTTCAAAGTTTCTTTCTGCCGGAGCACAATATGACAAAATAGCAACCCATTATAAGAATATTTGATATAGGTTTCTAAAAATTCCTTTCTGACCCCGGTTTTTAGATTCATAATGAATTTATCCAACTCCAGGTATAAATCGACGCTCCACTCTGCCCGACCTTTAGTATGAAATTCCTCGTCAAATTTCATCTTTTTAATCCCCCTAATTTTTTCTTTTCTCTCCTCTAAAAATTGAGACTGAAAATCATAATCGACTACATCTTTCTCCATAGAAATACCCCCTTTAAATATCCCCTATCCCCTAAGATAAAGGTTAAAAAAAGAAGGGGACAGGGGACTGGCAATCCGGATAACGCATAGAGAGTCAGATTGCCGGATTATCTCTCGACTATCCCTCTAATCCTCACTCTTCCAGTCGGTGATAAAAATTACCGCTACAAATACTATTACAATTATAATCGCCAAAAATTCTGTACTCATTTTTAAACTCCTTTTAAATTTCCCCTGCCCCCCGGGGAAATGATTACAAAAGCCGAAGAGCAGGGATCGGCAATCCGGGGAATTGGAAACCGGACCACCAAAAAATTTTATTTTTTCTCCTATTTCGGTAGGTAGTTCGCTCTACCTATTATTCTCTTTCAATTACGGTAAATGCTCCGTCAATAGTAACTGCCGGGACTGATCCATTTAACACCACAACCCAAGAGTGTTCACCCGGTTTAAATGGGGGGTGTCGATATATCCAAGTTAATGCCCAATATGTTCCCATATTTTTTATTGTAAAATATTTTAAAGGGTCTTTAACTTCCTTATCATCAAGGTAAAACTCCATTTCTAAACCTGCAAGGAGTTCGATATGGGTTTCCTCTGTACTTGATCCCCAACCGAGATCAAATCTAAACCATGTCCCGGTGTATACTTCCGGGTGTGGATTAGACCACAAATATTGCCATACCCAAATGTTCTCAGATTCTCGACCAGAGGCTTCACCGGGAGGCAACATTTGTACTCCCTGCCCTTGAGGCAACGCCTGAGCTAAGGGATTCAATACAAGCCCTAAAAGTACTATCGCCACTATTAAATACAATAATTTTCTCATTAAAATTCTCCTCCTAAAATTTTAAATATCTCCTA
>NMQN01000754.1 GCA_003575245.1 Candidatus Atribacteria bacterium 1244-E10-H5-B2
AAGTGGGTGAGTATAAGGGTGAAATATATGATTGGGGGGGTAAGGGTAGAATTCAAGTCTTTATTGATCGTCTTGGATTCCAGCCCATTGACAATTTAGGGGCAGCTTGTATTAAAATAACAGAATACTGTGTCGAGCTGGATTTCTATCGGGGAATGTATGTCTGTATGGTACGTGTCAATAATGTCTGTCTAGACAGGGCGGATATGCCGAAATATGAGAAACTAGTTCGTTATTTCGCAAATATCGTGGCAAAAAAAATGCCGGCGATTGTCATTGAGAAACCTAAATAAATAGACATATCCCATTTTCTTCTGATAATAAAAAATGTAAAATGAAAACAGAAGAAGAAAATGTGAACTTGTGAAGCCTGACCCTAAATTATTTTTGCAAAGAATAAGAGAAGAAAAATATTTTAGTAATGCGAATTTATTAAAAAAACAGATAGAAAATGACATTTTAATCGCCCATAAAATGTTAAATAACATGTAATAAGTAATGAGTAATAAGTAATGAGGAAGACAAGTATAACATAATAGCGTAGAGGATATTAGTTATCCAGTTACCCGGTTAACCAGTTTGCCAGTTAAATTAGTCGTTAGTGAATAGTGAATAGTCGTTATTATTAAATACAAGATGCAAGATATAAATTAATCTGGTTATCAGGCTAACCATCTTAACGAGATACGATATACGAGATACGATTATTTAAGTTGATGGGTATACCTGTTTATGATAAAATATTTAAGGTATTGTAATAAATTATAAAATAAGTAAAAGGAGATAACAATATGGTTATTAATAAAGTCGATAAAGAAAAGATAATAACAAAATATCAGTATCATACTACTGATACTGGATCACCGGAAGTTCAAATTGCTTTATTATCGGAAAGAATAAACGATCTTACCGCACATCTAAATAGAAACAAGAAAGATTTTCATTCAAAGCAAGGTTTATTAAAGATGGTAGGCAAAAGAAGAAGATTACTAAATTATCTTAAAGATAATGATGTTAATAAATATCGAAAAGTTATTGAGTCACTAAATTTACGAAAATAATAAATTAGTCGTTAATAATTAGTCGTTAGTGAATAGTGAATAGTCGTTAGTTTCAAATGCAAAATGCAAATGCACAATTAGAATCAAGATAAAATATTTACAAGAAAATGGATTTTTAAGATAATGAGGAGGATAAAAATTATCTAATGTCAGAATGTAAAGAAATGAAAATTACTTTAAATGGTAAAATAATAAATATAGAAACCGGCAAAATTGCCAAGCAGGCAGCTGGTTCGATAGTAGTTAGTTGTGAGGAAACTGTTGTATTGGTAACCGTGACTTCCTCTAATGAACCGCGGGAAGGGATAGACTTTTTCCCTTTAATGGTAGATTATGAAGAAAAATTCTACGCTGCTGGTAAAATACCAGGCGGTTTTTTTAAGAGAGAGGGTAGGCCAAGTAAGAATGCGATATTAACTTCACGGCTTATTGATCGCCCATTGCGACCTTTGTTTCCCAAGGAATATAGAAACGATGTTCAGGTTATTGCTACCGTTTTGTCATATGATCAAAAGAATTTACCGGATGTTCTCGCTATTATAGGAGCTTCTACAGCTTTATGGATATCGGATATTCCCTTCCAGGGTCCCATAGGTGCTGTAAGAATGGGATTGGTAGAAAACGAATTTATAGTTAATCCCGGTCCTCAGGAATTAGAAAATACCGAATTAAACTTAATTATAGCTGGTACAAAAGATTCAATTATAATGATGGAAGGCGAAGCAAAAGAAGTATCTGAAGAAATGATATTAAAAGCAATTAATATTGCTCAGGAAGCAATTGAAATAATCATAGAAGGCCAAGAAAAACTGGCAGATATTTTGGGAAAATCTAATGTAAAGGAAGAAAAACAGTATTCAGAAACAGCAGAATTGGCAGATAATTATGGTAAGGAAATTAAAAATCTCTACGAGAAAGAAATTAAAAAATCTGTCTGTATAAATGAAAAAAAGGAAAGAGAAGATTCACTGAAAGGTGTTTTTAATCAGATTATTGAAAAATTATCTACCGAAGAAGACAATTTACCCCTTTTGAAAAACATCTATGATGAAATTTGTAAAGAAGCTGTTCGTGATTTAATAATTAAAGATAAAATAAGAGTGGACGGGAGAAAATTAGACGAGATACGCTCTATTGGTTGTGAAACCGGAGTGTTGCCCAGAGTTCATGGTAGTGCATTATTTACCAGAGGGCAAACGCAAGCTTTAGTTGTTACTACTTTAGGAACGGTAAAAGATAGGCAATTTATAGATACCCTGGAAGAAGAATCTTCGGAGAGATTTTATCTGCATTACAATTTTCCACCTTTTAGTGTTGGTGAAGTAAGACCAAGAAGAGGGCAATCAAGAAGAGAAATTGGCCATGGTTCATTGGCAGAAATGGCCTTAAGAGCCTTAATTCCTTCAGAAGAAGAATTTCCTTA
>NMQN01000583.1 GCA_003575245.1 Candidatus Atribacteria bacterium 1244-E10-H5-B2
ACATAATTACTACTGATTCTAAAATTTCTTCTGAAGCAGGAAGAGGTTCGCTAACTTGTTTTACGGGAAATAAAGGAAGAACCTTAAAATAAATTGTTACCATAGCTAACAATAAAATAAATAGCCCGCCAATAATCATTTTTATTTTTTTTGCTCTTCTTTTTTTGTAGGAAGGAGCATTGTGATAAGAATGATAATAGTATTTTTTCTTTGGCAAGATCTCCAATATCCCCTTGCAATAAAATTTATCATATTCAAATAATTATATAATTAAATTAGTCGTTAGTATTAAATGTAGATACAAGATCTAACAATTCACCGATTCACCAATTAAATTAGTTGACCACTTACCGTTAATTAGTACGGAAATATAAATTTATCGTCTTTATTTTTTCTCTCTTTTATTCTCTTATACTATTATTATACATTATATATGAAATAAGTATATATTATATACTTATTGAATACTTTTTTAATTCACTTACATAACAATCATATACTCTATTATTAAAACATACAAATATAATTATTTTTACAAAATTATTTCTCTTTAAAAAATTTATAGTCTCGTTAACAGCAATTTTGGTAGCGCGCCCCAGGGGAAACCTGTATGCCCCGGTGCTTATTGAAGGGAAAGCTACTGTTTTAAGCCGGTGTTTTTCTATTAAGGCAAAACAACTCTGATAACATTTAGCAAGATACCCGTCTTCTTTATAATTTCCACCTCTCCAAATAGGGCCTACAGCATGAATCACCCATTTAGCAGGCAATCGATAACCTCGAGTTATCTTCGCTTTCCCGGTAGGACATCCTTTTAACTTACGACATTCTTCTAAAAGCTCAGGACCAGCCACTCGATGGATAGCTCCATCTACACCGCCACCGCCAAGAAGGGAATTGTTGGCTGCATTAACTATGGCTTCTGCCTGTTGTTTGGCAATATCACCTTGCACAACCTCAATTCTTTCAAGCATATTGCTCTACTCCTTCTAATGAAAAACTAAATGAATTTTAAGTAAAATTATTTATTACATTTTATATAAGTATTATTAAAATACCTATCTGTCATAGAGGCAATGTAATCCACTATCACCTGTTCAGGTAAATTGCTATTTACATAATCTGCTCCCTTGTTTTTCCCCCTATTGAAAATCCATTCTTTAAATATTAGAGATTCTTCCTCGCCCCGATTAAGAGCACTAAGAAATTTTTCAAAAAGAAATTTAAAGGCGGTTTTCAACTTCGTTTTTTTCCCTTTTAGTCTAGGGCTTCTATATATCCTTTCGGTATTAAATTGTTTCAATTGAAAAACTTTTTCAGCAATATCAGATGAAAAAATTATCTCGTCACGATTATAGGAATTAATTATGATATCAGTTACCAGGGAATTTATAATGTCTGTATTGCTTTCCCCTAATTCTCTCTTAATCCCTTCTGGTAATTCACTCTTTTTTAAAATACCCATTCGTATCGCATCTTCGAAATCCTGCCCTACATAAGAGATGGCATCTGACATCCGAACTACACACCCTTCCAAAGTTGCTGGCACTATCTGCATCTCTCTCCCTTGAGATTTTTTCTGGCAATAATCCGTTAAATCGGCTTCGGTTTTATCTCTGTCCGGTTTTAAATATTTCTCGTTAATCTCACCATCATGAGAGAGAATTCCATCTCTTGCTTGAAAGGTTAAGTTCATCCCTCTGCAGGAATCAGCAAGTTTGTCGACTATTCTAAGGCTATGAACATTATGAAAAAACAAACCTATTTTTCTTTGTTGACAAATTTCCTGAAGAATTTCCTCTCCATCATGCCCAAAGGGTGCATGTCCTAAATCATGACCAAGGGCAATGGCCTCAATAAGATCAAGATTTAACTTTAAAGCTTTTCCTATGGTACGGGCTATCTGAGAGACTTGTAAAGTATGGATGCTCCGATTAGACAACTGTTCGTCAAAACTTGTGGCAAAATATATAACCTGAGTCTTCCCTGTATATCTACGAAATGAACCGCTGTATAATATATGATCTCGGTCTCTTGAATAAGGACCTCTAAAGGGATGGGATGTCTCGCGCTCTCTTCTGGCTTCACAATTTTTCGTAGCATAAGGAGAAAGGTACTTATCCTCAAAATCAAGGATTTCTTTTTTAAAGCTCTCTTCGTTCATAATTTTTCTCCTAAATAAAATAAAAAAATACAGTGAGAAGAAATCTTTTTACTTTATCTTTACTTTAATAATAGACTTGTATTATTTATTTTATAAAATTTTAATAGATTCTGCAAGTATTTAAATATAGTATCGAGTATATAATTAGTTAGTTGGTTAGTTAGTTACCTGGTTAGCTGGTTAAGAAAATAGATAAAGAAGGCAGAAAACGAGATAACATCAGGTATCGCGTTAGAATGCAGCGATGAGTAATAGGTAATGAGTAATAAGAAAAGAGTTAAATAGTTAGTTGGTTAGCTGGTTAACTGGTTACTTGGTG
>NMQN01000301.1 GCA_003575245.1 Candidatus Atribacteria bacterium 1244-E10-H5-B2
GTATATTTTGTTTACATCCTGGATGGTGGACAATCGATGGGCGATGGCAATACTGCTCCTGCCTTTCATAATCTTCTTTATCGCATCCTGGATAAGATATTCAGTCTCACTGTCTATACTGCTGGTCGCTTCATCAAGAATAAGTATCCTGGGTTCTTTAGCCAGTGCCCTCGCAAAGGCGATGAGCTGCCTCTGGCCGGTAGAAAGATTTGAACCCCCCTCAGATACAATATTCCCATATTTTTTCTTTAATTTACTGATAAATTTATGAGCATTAACATATTTTGAATATTCCATCATCTTATTATCCTCTATTTCATTATTAAGGATAATATTATATTTAATATCTCCGGCAAACATGAAAACATCCTGCAGAACTAATCCGAAATAGTTTCTTAAAACTTTTAAATCCATCTCTTTTATGTTAATTCCGTCAATTAAAATCTCTCCCTCGGTAGGGTCATAGAATCTCAGAAGAAGATTTATCAAAGTCGTCTTCCCTGCCCCGGTTGCCCCTACAAAAGCTACCGATTCATTAGGTTCAACCATAAAAGACACATTATCAATAACTTTCTCATCTGTTTTATATTCAAAAGATACATTTCTGAACTCTACTCTCCCTTTTATTTCGCCGGGATATTTAGGACGTTTAGAAGAATGTATTTTGTCATCCTCCTCAAAAAGCAAAAATATTCGTTCCGATGAAGCCATAGCTGATTGTAATATATTATATCTTTCTGAAAAATCAAATATAGGTCTGAAAAGCATATGGATATAGGCTATAAAGGCAATAAGCACTCCCAGGGAAATTTCTCCTCCCAGCACTCCTTTTCCCCCAAAATATATTATTGTGCCCAGCGTAAAATAAGATAAAACATCAATTAATGGCCTGAATATGGAAAATATTAACAGTTGATGCATATTAGCATTATAATAATTTGTACCAATTTTATTAAATTCATCCTCAGATCTGCTTTCTTGATTGAAAGTCTGAATCAATAAAACCCCCGATATTGCTTCTGATAAAAAGCTGTTCACTTTGGCCAGGGCAATTCTTACTTTTCCATAAGCTTCCCGGGCATATCTCTGGAACAGATAGAGCATAACAACAATTATAGGTACAAGAACGAGTATTACCAGGCTTAAATGAGTAGATAATCTGAATATAACAATAAGTATACCTATCACCATAATAAAATCTTTGGCAGAATAAACAAAGACATCAGTAAACATTTCTCTCAAGGCATCGACATCATTGGTTAGCCTGGTTACCAGTCTCCCTATGGGATTATTATTAAAAAAGTTCAGAGAAAGGGACATTAAATGTCTTACCAGATTACTCCTTAAGTCATACATCACCCTTTCACTAACCACAGCCATCATAACTACCTGAAAATAATTGAAAACAAAAGATATCAGAAGAAGTCCTACATATAACAGGGCAAATAATTTTACCATTTTCAAATCATCATATCTTAAGGTTTTAATATTATCCGGAGAAATTTTCTGCATTTCTGAATAAGGGATGAAACTTCCTTTATCCGTTTTGACGATATTAAGTTGATACTGTTTTAGCTTATCCAGCCCCTCTTCATCTTTAATCATTAAATACTTTTCCGGCAAGATAAGTGAATCCTTCTGCAGTTCCAGGTATTCATCTTTACTTAACAGATTTGAGGGGATAAAAATAATGTTATCAGACCTGATCCGATAGGCTTTATATCGGTCGGTAATTTCAACCGTCCTGTCATTAAGGATTAACCTTAGATAACTTCTTTCAATATAATTATCCACCACATTTTTAGTGATCAAGGGAAGTGCGATCTGTATGCCGCTTATGGCCAGAATAAGAATAAATATGATTAAAATTTTCCCTCCGTATGGCTTACCATATTGCCATAATTTAGAAAATATTTTTCTGTCCAGACCGGAATATAACTTTTCTTCTTTCATTTTTATTCTTCCAATTTTTGAATTTTATAAATACTTTTATAGATATCAGATTTTTTAATCAGTTCTCGGTGGGTGCCGCTGTTTTCAATCCTTCCCTTATCCAGAACAAATATATTATCTGCTCTTATAAATGAAGATATGCGGTGTGATATTACAATGGTAGTAATGCCTTTAGAATAGATTCCTAAATTCCGGATAATCTCCTTTTCGGTATTGGTATCCACTGAACTCAAAGCGTCATCAAGAATAAGTATTTGGGGTCTTCTGATAATCGCCCGGGCAATGCATAATCTCTGTTTTTGGCCTCCGGATAAGGTTACTCCCTTCTCTCCCACTACTGTTTTATACTGATATTTTAATTCCATTATATTCTTATGTATTGAAGCGACTCTACAGGCCTCTATTATCTCTTCTGAAGTTGCATCGGGTTTACCAAATCTGACATTATCTTCTATGGTATCTGAGAAAAGAAAAGAATCCTGAGGGATATATCCTATGCTATCCCTTACCGCTGCTATCTTTATCTT
>NMQN01000733.1 GCA_003575245.1 Candidatus Atribacteria bacterium 1244-E10-H5-B2
CTAAAGCCTGGACATTTCAAAAAAGTTCTAAAAGAAAAATCAAAAATAAAGGTAAGTTTATTAGACAGCAATTTGGGATGTGACAAATCCTTTTTTAGAAGTGTATATCGTTTGGATAATTTTATTTATCCTAATACTGGCGATGATATAGAACAGATTGAAAAAGAGTCCGCAACTAAAATTTGTTCTTTGGGGGATTGGTTAGAAATTTGTGAAATAATGTTGGACAAAGCTTTAAGTATAGGGGCTGTAGCATTGAAAAGTGGTTTGGCGTATCGACGCACATTAAAATATGAAAGAGTTAGTAAAAATGAAGCTGAAAACGGATTTAATGAGATATTCAAAGTTAAACATTCCCCTGATTGGAAAAATCAGGTGTTTATGGTTGGTAAGAAATTTCAAGATTATATGATGCATTTCGTTCTAAGATTAGCAAATAAGAGAAATCTTACTTTTCAGTTTCACACAGGAATACAGGAGGGAAATGGAAACATAATTTATAATAGTGACCCTTCTTTGTTGTCAAATTTATTTTTGGAATATCCAAATGTAGATTTTGATATTTTTCATATTGGATATCCCTACCAACAAGTTTTGTCAGTATTGGCTAAGACATTTCCTAATGTATATATAGACATGTGCTGGGCGCATATAATATCTCCAACAGCAAGTATAAATGCTTTAATTGAATGGATAGACTCAGTTCCAATAAATAAGATTAGTGCATTTGGTGGGGATTATTGTTTTATTGATGGAGTATATGGCCATCAATACTTAGCAAGAATTAATGTAAGTAAATCATTGGCAAAAAAGGTTGAAGATAGCGTTTTTGATATTGAAAAAGCAAAAGAAATTTCAAGGATGCTTTTTTATAATAATCCATTTAAAATATTTAAATTGAAGGGTAAGATATAATGACAATTATTTTTGGATGACATTATATAACAAAGCATTTAGGCGAAATATTCACTAAAAAAAAGTGAACAAGGGATAATTATGATTGTTAATAACCTTCAGTTGTATCAACGTAGTAAATCATTTATATGGACAGATGGGCATATATCGAAAAATATGCTAACAGCTCATGCAGCCACGTGGTATAATTATAAATAATATTAATTTAATTAAAAAAAGTGTACTTGTGAAACCTGAACCAGAGAAAATTTACAATAGGAAGGGATAATGTAATGAAAAAAAACATAACTTTTTTGCTGCTAGTTATAATTATTATCAGTATTTTTTGTTTAAGTTTAATTGTTAGCTCTTCTCAAACAATCAATGTGAAAGATTATATAAAAGATAAGTTTCTCTCAGCATTTATCTTATATCTTTACTCTCTTGAGGATCTTGACTCAGATGAAAAAGAATTTATTGATTTGTTAGAAAATTTACCAGGAGAAGAGCAGGAATATTACGCCAAAGAAGTATATAAAAATGGTTTTTCCCTGGATCTTTTAAAAAAGGTTAAAGAGGCTGAAGCAATTCAAGTGCCTGCGAGTGACCCTGCCTTACCTTCCACATCTAAACAAAAAGAAGAATCAACTGAAAGTCTGCCTTCTCTTATAAAAAAAATCAAACCATCTGTGGTTATTGTTTTTGCTTATGATAATAAAGGAGAATTCTTAAAACTGGGTAATGGTTTTTTTATAAGCCAGAATGGGGATATTATTACTAATTATCACCTGCTTCAGGAAGCAAGCTCTGCCGAGATAAAGACCTCAGATGGGAAAACTTATCCTATTACCTATATTATTGCAAAGGATGAGCAAAATGATATCACCCGCCTTTCAGTTGATATTCCCTCTAAATATGTACTACCTCTATCTTTAAGTGAGACTATCCCAGAAATAAGGGAAAGAATAATAGTATACGGTAATCCATTAGAACTGGAAAATCCAGGTAGTGACGGAATTGTCTCTTCTGTAAGAGAAATTTTTAACTATGGCAAGATTATTCAAATTACCGCCCCTATATCACCTGGTTCAAGCGGTAGCCCGGTCTTAAATATGAAGGGAGAAGTTATCGGAATAGCTACTTTTCAATTCATAGAAGGGCGGAAACTAAATTTTGCTATTCCCAGTGAAAGAATAGCAAGCCTTAATTTAGCAGGAGAAAAGAAAACATCTGTTGGCGAAGAATTATTTGAGCAGGAAGAAAAAGACAAAAAAGATTTCGACTATGCTTATGAAGCTTACGATAAAGCGTTATATTTTATGGATAAGAGAGAGCATGAGAAGGCATTACCTTATTTGGGGATAGCAATTAAAACAGATATATCATCATTAAAAGCCCGGGCATATTTACAAATTGGATTTTGCTATGGAATGCTTGGATCTCACACCAAAGAAATAGAAGTTTACATACAGGCAATCCGTGTTGATACTGATGATGCAATTGCCCACTATAGTTTAGGTATTGCTTATTTCAAACTTGGTTTCCATGAAGGCGCAGTAGAAGCTTTTAAACAAGCGATCT
>NMQN01000453.1 GCA_003575245.1 Candidatus Atribacteria bacterium 1244-E10-H5-B2
GATGCAAGTTAAGAAATAAAATACGAGATAAAAAGATGCAAAACCAGTTTACAGTTTACAGTTTACAGTTTTTGGGCTTAGCGGTAATGTTGGTTATTTTGCCGGATACTTAATTCTTCCCCTCTCTCTTGCCATCCCTCTATTCTTGATTAGCAAAAACAGAACCAGAAAGATTCTGCTTTTAATTGGAATCTTGCTTATGGGAACCACTCTTATATTAACCTTTGCCCGCTCGTCTTACCTGGCTCTTGGCGTATCAATGCTCTTTATGTTTTTACTCTTCCTCTTATCGAGAGGGAAAATATTTATCAAAGAAAATAAGAAAATCTTTATTTTCTTATTGATTGCAATTATCTTGACGGTTTCCCTATTTATTATCCCCACTCCCTTAAATAAACCGGGCACTGCTATTTCACAAATTAAAGGGAGAATTACAGTTATCCCGTTTAGCCAGGATACAAATATCACAGCAAGAATTGCTGTCTGGAAATTCACCGCGATGATGATTAAAGACCGTCCCATCCTGGGTTCAGGCATCGGAACTTTTAAATACAATACCTTAAGATACCAGGCAAAATTCTTTGAACAGGGTGATAATCGCTCTATTTACCCTTATATCTTTGCTGATAGAGCCCATATCGAACACCTGCAGCTTTGGGCTGAGCTGGGAATAATCGGCCTTGCCATATTCCTCTGGCTTATGATAGCTTATTTTAATTACGGAATAAGGTATCTAAAAAGAGAAAAAAATAAGCAGAAGCAGGGGATAATGATTGGCCTGATGGGAGCGGTATTAGCATTTTTAATGGATAGTATTTTCTGGTTTCCTCTGCACTTACCGAGTAATCTTTCCTTGTTTTGGCTATTTATAGGGCTTGCTACAGTAATGGGTATAAAGGGCACAGAGGAGAAGAAGAAGGAAAAGTTAGAAGCTGAAAAAATAAATAATAGACAAAAAGAAAGAAGTAAGGATAAAAAAGAAAAATCGGATAATGCTGCTTATATTAATAAGAATAAAAGAAGTAATATCTATAGGTTTAAGCCTATTTTATATATGATAATTGTACTTCTGGCTGTCTTCCTATGTGTTACTGTCTTCCGTCCTTTTATGGCACGTATTATCTGGCATTCCGGCCTTAAAGAACTTGGAAATGAAAATTGGGAGAAAGCTACAGATATATACGAAAGAGCTTTAAAATGGAATCCGCATGAAGGAACTTTACATTTTGACTTAGGAGAAATATTTTTAATGCGTGGGCTCGGTAATACCGCACTAAAAAGTTTTAAGGAAGCTGAAAAATATAGGGACTTTCCTAGTTTACCTCAAAATCTCGCTGCAATTTATCTGGCTAAAGGCGACCTGGATGAGGCAATTTATGAATTTAAAAGAGCTATTTCTTATCAGCCCAACAAGGAAGCAATGCCTCTTTTTTATGTTGAATTGGGGAATATTTATTTAAAGCTTGGAAAATATGAACCAGCAGAGGCAGCTTTTAAGGATGCTCTTAAAATAAGCCCTAATCCTGTTAGCACCCAGTATGGTTTAGCTGACACTTACTTAAACCAGAATGAAATAGATGAGGAGTCGCTTGAATTGAAAAATATAATAGCTTCTAATCTTGTTGCTATCCACCATAGATTAGCAGAAGCCTATCTAAGACAGAATAAAACAGAAGAGGGATTGGTGGAATTAAAAAAAGTAATCGAGCTTGCCCCAGATAGCGAAGAGGCAAAATATGCTAGAGACACTATACAAAAAATCGAACAGGCAAAGCCAGAATCTCAACCAACAAAAACCGACAACTAAAAACCAAAAACTGTAAACTGTAAACTGTAAACTGGTTTTGCATCTTTTTATCTCGTATTTTATTTCTTAACTTGCATCTTGCAACTCGCATCTTGCAACTGATTTTTCTATCTTAATCTTAACTGAAAACTAAAAACTAAAAACTGGTCGACCGAAGGGAGACCATCCAATGTCACGAAAAAAAATAAGCTTATCCAATTATTGCAGCTCTTTCCACACCAAGGCCATTGAAGCAACCATTATTGGTCTAATTATTATAGTTCCCATAGCTTTCCATCCCTGGTGTTTTAACTTTTACACGCCTGCTAAAGAATTTGTTTACGAAATTTTAATAATTACCGGGTTAATGTTTTGGGCACTTAAGATGGTCGGCAAGGAAGAGATTAAATTTACCCCTACTCCCCTCAATCTTCCCGTTATAAGTTTTATTGCTATTTGTACACTCTCTTTAATTTGGTCAGATACTTTCTTTACCAGTTTAAAAGAATTACCTCTTTTTTTATCCGGACCCTTACTTTATTTTCTAATTGTAAATAATATAAAAAGCGAAAAGCAGATTAACCGCATCATTGGTGCAGTGACTATTGTAGCAGCGGTATTGGGCATATACGGTATTTTTCAGTACAATGGTATTGATTTTTACTTTATAATTAATAGTATCGCAGGACAGCGGGTTTATGGACTTTTCGGTAATGCGGGCTATTTTGCCGGATATATAATTCTTCCACTCTCTCTTGCCATCTCCTTATTCTTGGTTAGTAAAAACAGAAAAAGAAAAATATTACTCTTGATTGGAATCTTAGCTATGGGGACCACTTTCATTGTAACCTTTACCCGCTCGTCTTATTTGGCACTGGGCATTTCTTTAATCTTTATGTTTTTACTCTTTCTTTTAGCAAGGGGAAAGAGATTTATTGTAGATAATAAGAAAATCTTTATTTTTCTATTAATTATAATTATCTTGACGGTTTCCTTATTTATTATCCCCACCTCCTTAAGCAAGCCGGGCACTACTATTTCACGAATCAAAGGGAGAGTTTCAATAGCGCAGCTTAAAAATACATTAACTTCAGGTGCGAGAATAGCTATCTGGAAGGTCACCGGGACGATGATTAAAGACCGTCCTATCCTGGGCTCAGGAATCGGAACCTTTAAATATAATGACTTAAGATATCAGGCAAAATTCTTTGAACAGGGAGATAATCGCACCATTTACCCTCATGTCTTTGCTGATAAGGCTCACAACGAATACCTGCAACTCTGGGCTGAGCTGGGAATAATCGGCCTTGCTATATTTCTCTGGCTTATGATAGCTTATTTTAATTATGGAGTAAGATACTTGAAAAAAGAAAAGGATGAGCAAAGGCAGGGGATAATGATTGGTTTAATGGGGGCAGTTGTAGCATTTTTAGTTCACAGTTTTTTCTGGTTTCCCCTGCATCTAACCACTAATGTGTCCTTACTATGGTTATTTATAGGGCTTGCTACAGTAATGGGTATTGAAAAAAACGGAAAATTAGAGGTAAGAGAGAAAATTAAAATTACACAGATAGATTATGATAAAGAAAAAAGAAGAAAAAAGAAAAAAAAGAGAAGTGATTTAAAAGAAAATAACATCCATAGGTTTAAACCTATCTTATATGTAGTAATTGTGCTTCTGGCTATCTTTTTGTGTATAACCGTAGCGCGTCCTTTTATGGCGAGAATTCACTGGTATTCCGGCTTCAAAGAAGTTGAAAAGGAAAATTGGGAAAAAGCTAATGAGATTTATGAAGTGGCTTTAAAATGGGATCCGTATGAAGGAGGTCTTTACTATGATCTTGGAAAAATATTTATGATACAAGACCTCTATAATACTGCACTTAAATATTTTGAGAAAGCTGAAAAATATTTTGACCTTCCTGGCTTACCTCAAAATTTCGCAATAATTTATCTTGCAAAAGGCGACCTGGATGAGGCAATTAATTCACTAAAACAAGCTATCTCCTATCAACACAGAGAGGAAACGATGCCTCCTTTTTATAATGAATTAGGAAATGTTTATTTGAAGCTCGAAAAATATGAACCAGCAGAGGCAGCTTTTAAAAATGCTCTAAAAATAGATCCTAATCTTGTTAACGCCCATTATAGATTATCAGGAATTTACCTAAGACAGAATAAAATAGAAGAAACTTTGGTTGAATTGGAAAAAGTAGTTGAGCTTGCCCCGGATAGCCAGGAGGCAAAATATGCCCGAGACGCTATACAAAAAATCGAACAGGAAAAGCCAGAATCCCAACCAACAAACCAGTAAGCTGGTAAACCGATTTTGTATCTTTTTATATTGTATTGCATTTAAACTGAAAACTGTAAACTAAAAACTGATTAACCAAAGGGAATTCTAAATGTCCGATTACAAAAAACTAAAAGTCTGGGAAGATGCCCATCAATTTACTATCGATATTTACAATATTACCAAAAAATTTCCTAATAACGAACAATATGGACTGACTTCCCAAATAAGAAGGTCATCATCATCTATTCCTACAAATATTGTTGAAGGCTGTGGGCAGCTTAATAATGGTAATCTAATAAGATTTTTAGGTATTGCTAAGGGTTCAGCATTTGAAGTAGAATATCAATTACTTTTAGCTAAAGATTTGAGTTACGTAACAGACGCTGAATATAATACTTTAGTTGAAAAAATTAAATATGTCATTCGTAGATTAAACAATCTAATTAAATCTCTTAAAAACTGTAAACTGTAAACTGTAAACTGAAAACTGTAATTGGAGGTATTTTCAAATGCCAGAAATACAAGAAGAAGAAATCGATTTGCGCGAATACATCAATGTGCTTTTAAAAAGAAAAGGTATCATTATCTTAATTTTTCTAATCGCGGTTATCACCGCCGTCCTGGTGAGTTATTTTGTTTTATCCCCAACGCCGACTTATAAATCCTCCACAGTCTTCCGCGTGGCTAAAATAGATGGCCTAGCGGTTATTAATATTACTGAGTCCTTAGAAATTATAAAAAGTGATGTTGTGTTGGATGAGGTAATTAACCGGAGGGGCCTGGAAATAAGCACAGGACAATTAAAATCCCAGATAGAAGTAAAAAACCTAAAGGGCACCAGTTTTATAGAAGTATCTGTAACAGATGGTTCCCCGGAAAATGCAAAAAATCTAGTAGAAAATATAGCAAAAACCTTTATCGAACAGAATCAAAACAAGTACCAAGATAAAGTAAAACTCATCGAAGAGCGACTAAAAATCATAGAAGTCCAGATTGCTGAATTTGAGAAAAGTATTCAGGAGATTGAAAAGACCAAGAAGAAAATTGCTGCATCCGAAGAATTATCAGAAAGGGAAAGACAATTTCAGGCCAGTTTATTATTAAGCTCATCAGTTACGGAAAGAAGTTTATGTAATGATTTAAGTAACCAGGAAAATAGTCTTAAGGCAAGCTTAAAGAGCTGTGAGGACTTTAGAATTATAAACTATGCCCAATTACCAACTGCTCCCATTAATGAACCCAACAAAAAATTAAATATCTTAATCGCCGGAGTGCTTGGCCTCTTTGTGGGTATCTTTGTCGCCTTTTTCCTCGAATTCTGGCAAAAAGGAAAATAAAAATTGAACTATCTCGAAAAATATAATTTCTGGTTAAAAAATGAATACTTTGACGAACAAGCCAAAGAAGAATTGCGTGCCCTTGCCGGCAACGAAGAAGAAATCAAAGACCGTTTCTATAAAAACCTGGAATTCGGTACCGGAGGCCTGCGCGGTAAAATCGCTATGGGTACCAACCGAATGAACATCTATACCGTTTCTCGTGCTACTCATGGGCTGGCTGATTATCTTATCGAAAGTGCACGAGAGAAAAAAGATTCCCAACAATATCTGAATCGCGGTGTGGTCATTGCCTATGACTGCCGCCACAAATCCCGAGAATTTGCGGAAACTACCGCCTTAGTCCTTAACGCAAACAATATTAAAGCCTATCTCTTTGGGGATGTCCGTCCCACTCCTGAGCTTTCCTTTGCCGTGCGCCACCTTAATGCCGTAGCCGGTATAGTAATTACCGCCAGCCACAACCCGCCCGAATATAATGGCTATAAAGTTTACGGACCCGATGGCGGGCAGATAATTCCTGAGATTGCCGATAGAGTAATCACCCACATCAACCGGATAAAAGATTATTCCCTGATTAAAAAACTTGACCGCCCCGCTGCTGTTCAAAAGGGCCTGTTTAATATAATTGGCCCGGAAGTGGATGAGGTTTACCTGCGTAAAGTAAAAGAGCTTGCCATTAGAGATAAGGACCGGATAGAGATAGACAAGAATATTAAGATAGTCTATACCCCCCTTCATGGAGCGGGGAATATACCTATAAGGAAAATATTAAAGGAACGAGGATTTACCAATGTATTTGTGGTGGAAGAACAAGTCCTGCCCGATCCTGATTTTTCTACTGTGGAATCACCTAACCCCGAATATCCTGCTGCCTTTGAGTTGGCTATTAAATTAGGCCAAAAGGTAAACGCCGAGATTTTAATCGCCACCGACCCGGACGCTGACCGCATCGGCCTGGCAGTAAGAAACCTCACTCCGCCTTCTCCTATGTCATTCCCGCGAAAGCGGGAATCCAGTACTTCATCATCGCGAGCTCCTGCAGGGAGCGAAGCGATCTCATACACCGTCCTAAACGGCAACCAAGTCGGCATCCTACTCCTCCACTACATCCTAAGCAGTAAAAAAGAGCTGAATCAGCTCCCTCCAAATGGCTTTATTGTAAAGACCGTAGTAACCAGTGATATGTCCAGAGTAATTGCCGATAGCTTTGGGGTAGAGACCTATGAAACCCTGACCGGTTTTAAATTTATCTGTAATATGGAAAAAAATGTACAGGAAAAAGAAGGCAAAGAATTCCTCTTCGGCTATGAAGAGAGTATCGGCTACCTAACCGGAGATTTTGTGCGTGACAAAGATGCCGTAATTTCCGCGATGTTAATTGCTGAGATGGCTGCCTATTATTTTAAGAATGGGCTTAACCTGCTCCAGGTGTTAGAAGACCTCTATCAGAAATATGGTTACTATGAAGAATACCAACACTCTATCTATCTGGAAGGTGCGGAAGGGGAGAAGAAGATTGCTGAAATTATGGAAGCCTTCCGAAAAAAACTCCCTGAAGTGGAAGATATAGAGATGGTCAGAATCGAGGATTACGAGATTGGTAAAAGTTATGATTTAAAATTAAAAAAAACCAGTCCGATTACCCTGGCTCGTTCTAATGTCTTAAAGATTATATTTTCCGATGGCTCCTGGTATGTCCTACGCCCCTCCGGGACCGAACCTAAAATCAAGCTATATCTATCTTTTCATGCCCCTACTAGGAAAGAGGCCCAGCAAAAAGTCCATCTCGTAAAATCCACCATCTTACAAAAAATAAACTGTATCATCAAGCCCGTCCATCTGTAGGACAGGCGTTCTGCCTATCTATTTCTGAAATGTAGGCGTCGGATTTATCCGACCCGTTCTATCCTTAAATGGCATTCGAACCCTGATTCATCTCACATTTTCTTCTTTATCACTCATCACTGTATTTGTAACTTGCACCTTGCACCTTGTGTTTCGCCTGTAATTTTTTCCCTTCAAACCTATACGCTAAACGCTCCATGCTCTACCCTAACATGCATCTTACAAATTCTTTCCTTCTTATCTTAAATTTAAAAAAAACAACAGCATTGTTATTGTTGGGGTGTCAAAATTGGACTTACCCAAGTCCTATTTTGATACCCTAACATTGTTGTTGTTCTTATTATAATTTGTTATTATTAAGGGTCAAGATTTGAACCACCTTAGCAAAAATATTGCACCACCCCTAGTGCAAATATGATACTAAAACGCGAAAAGTATGACAAATTTACACTACCCCCCTGGTGCAAAAATGTCATTACGGATCATACTTCTTCTTCAAAATCCTGCTCCGGGTATGGTAAATCCTCAGACCTAACCATCTCATAAACGTTGGTTTGATGATTCCCATCCGGTAACCTTCTCTTATACATTTTTTTAATCAATCCAAATTTAATTAACACTTCACGGTATTTTCTAACACTATTTTTAGTAATTCCGAGAT
>NMQN01000211.1 GCA_003575245.1 Candidatus Atribacteria bacterium 1244-E10-H5-B2
GATAAGGTAAGGTGGGGTGGGGTGAGGTATGGTGTGGTGAGGTTTGGTGTGGTATGGAACTGCCTCCGGGCAGGAATTTGGTCAGGTGTGGTGTGGTATGGTTGAGCCTTAGAACTTGTCCAAAAATAAATAAGAAAGGAGAAAAAAAATGGCTTACGAGGTTAAAATAAAAATCAGAGGAATTTGTGATTATTTACAACATAAAAGACCTTTTGAAGATGCTGAAATTACGAGGCAAAAATCCGGTGAAGTTGATTATTCTAAAGAGGCGGAAAAATCCCTGTATTTTGATAGTGAGGTAGGTTGTTATATCCCCAGTAAACAATTAAGGGCCGGACTGGTAAAATCTGCAGTAAATTTTAAAGTTAAGGGTCGAATGGGAAAAACTTATAAAGATATGGTTAACGCTACTATCGAAATTGAGCCGGACAAGATTCCCCTGGGAAAGAAAACTTTTGATTATGCGCATAAGGAATTTGTCAAGATCCAGAGGAATCAGATTTTAAGATCTCGACCGGCTTTTAAAAAAGGTTGGGAAGTGGAATTTAGTTTGTTGGTTTTAGATGATCAAATGCAGAAAGATATATTAAAAGAGATAGTCGAATATGCCGGAAAATTTATCGGGATCGGCGACTGGCGACCCCATTTTGGCAGATTTTCGGTAACGAAATTTAAGTAATAAAATATGGTTCGGTTAGGTCGGGTGAGGTGCGGTGTGGTAAGGTGTGGCGTGGTTTGGTAAGGTGGGGTGAGGTAAGGCTTGGCACGGTCTGGTGAGGTGAGGTAAGGCTTGGTATGGTGAGGTGAGGAACTGCCTTCGGGCAGGTAACATTTAAAAATTTCGGTGATCCGGGTAGAACTAAAAGAACAGACCCGGATTGCCGGACCCTGCTCCCTTCTGACCATATTTTCAGGGGGAGCAGGGGAATTTAAAAAATAAAAAGGGAGATTAAAATGAAAAAGAACGTATCTATTCTATTAATTGTTTCGTGTATTTTGATTATTTTTACCTCAATTTTATTTGCAGAAGAAATTAAATTTACTTTTCAGAATGAACCTAATGGATTTGGAGGACTGAAGTGGGGAGACCCACCGACAGAAGATATGGAGTTTTATTGGCAAAACGAAGATAAAGAAGATTTATATCTCAAAGCAAATGATAAAATGGAAATCGGGGGTGTTAAACTTCATAATATCAAATACCACTATAAAAAGAAAGAATTTATAGAAGCCTTTGGTGAAATTATGAGTGACGATGATTATAGTATTCTTGAAATTTTTTGTAGGGAAGAATTTGGAAAACCATCAAAAGAGTCCTTTTCATCAATTACCGGGACCGGTTCGCTTGAATGGTGCGGGGAAAAATCTTGGATACGTTTAGTTTATTACCCTGTTGAAGGTCTCTTTACCGGAGTCTTGTCTTTTTTAAAAGGAGAAAAATTAAAAGAAGAAGAAGGGGAAGATGAAATATCGGAAGCAAAAAAGAATTTTGATTTTTGGAATGAGCAAGCATTAATTGAAAATTTTGGCGAACAAGAAGGAGTAGGAAAAAAGAAACCAATTATTCTTTTCGGAACAGGTCAGGAAGCTTCTGAAAAGTTTGTTCTTGAAGAAGGATTAGTAAGATTCAATTTTCTTTACAAAGGGCAACACAATTTTATAGTTTGGCTACTTGATAATACTGGTAAAAAGGTAGAATTGCTGGTAAACAAGACTGGTTATTTCGATGGATCTAAAGCAATAAGAATAGATAAAACTGGTATTTATTTATTAGATATTTCAGCTGACGAATACTGGTTAGTTACTATTTTTTCTGGATAAGATACGGATTAATAAACAAAAAGAGATAGAAAAAGCTGAAGAAGATTTTTGATAATAAAGGAACTCCAGTGATCCGGTAGGATTAAAAGAACAGACTGGGTTATCAATACCCTGCTCTCCGGTTTTCTTAAAGTATTTCTTCCCCGGGGAGCAGGGAAAATCCTGCCGGTCAAAATATGTAACCTAAAATAATTTTTTAGAAAAGAAGGATTTTTTAAATGCCTGTCGTATAATATATAAAGTAGTGCTTTAACAATTATGTTTTCCTTATTTCTATGAGGTATGACATTATGTTTAAAAAATAAAAGGAGGTCTTCTAAAGTGAACAAAGGCGAATTAATCGATAAGGTGGCAAGCGAAATAGAATGCACCAAACGGGAAACTAAAGGAGTCGTAGAATGTATATTTAAAAATATTACTGATTGTCTATCTAAAGGTGATGCCGTTAGATTAGTAGGTTTCGGTACTTTCGGCATTAGAAAGAGGGCTGCTCATATGGCCAGAAATCCGCTCACCGGTGAAAAAGTATCTGTACCGGCTAAGAGTGTTCCCTTTTTCAAAGCTGGTAAAGAATTAAAAGATAGAGTAAAATAATAAGAGGTCGAAGAAATAAAGATTTTCTTATCGATGGAGAAGGAGTGATTCCGATATAA
>NMQN01000392.1 GCA_003575245.1 Candidatus Atribacteria bacterium 1244-E10-H5-B2
GTAGAAGATACGATTACTGCTATATTAGTTCCAATTAAAACCACCCTTAAAAATTTAGCGGGCTTTTTAATTAAATTAGACACTATTATAGCTTTTTTATCCCCCCTCTTGGCTAAATATTTGAGATGCAGCTTATTGGCAGAGATAACTGCAGTTTCTGCACCGGAAAAAAAAGCAGCAATAAATATACACATAAATAATATAAAAGGACTGACTTTAATCCACCATTCTGTTAAAATTTCCTTACCTCCTATGCATCTTTACCCGGAATATTACTTTCAGTCTGCGGTAGTTCTTTTATTATCTTTACTCTTCTAATCCTATTTTTTACCACCTGTTCTATTATCATCTGACAATCCTGATACTTTATCTTTTCACCTTTCTTAGGCACCCTGCCCAATAGGTCAAAAATAAAACCACCCAGGGTCTCGAAACCATTTTCAGGTATTCCGATGTTTAGAATTTCATTAATCTTATCAATACTTACTATTGCATCAGCAATGACAATATTATCTCCAATCATTTCAAATAATTTTATTTCTTTATCATATTCATCAATTATCTCGCCTACTACTTCCTCTACCACATCTTCCATGGTAATCAATCCTGCTGTCCCGCCATATTCATCAATAGCAATGGCAATTTGAATTCTGTCTTTCTGAAAAATATCCAACAGTTCGTCTATTTTTTTATTTTCCGGAACAAAGTAAGTTTTCCTTATTATTTCCTTTAAAGAAAACTTATCCTTTGAAGAATACCATTGCTCGTATGTACCTAAAAGATCCTTGGCATACAATATTCCGATAATATTGTCTATTGTTTCTTCGTATACAGGGAATCTCGAATGCCCCATTTTTTTAATCAATTTTAATATTAAGCCTAATTCAGTATCAGAGGGGATGCAGGCCATATCTACCCGGGGAATCATTACTTCTTTTACCATAGTATCGCCAAATTCAAATATATTTCTAATCATTTCTTTCTCTTCTTCTTCTATCACTCCCTCATCCTTACCCGCATCTATCAGGGTTATTAAATCTTCTTCGGTAATTTCTTTTTTCTCTTTAACTCTTTTTTTACCAAAAAAGTAATACAGAGCACTAATTATCACTTTAAAAAGTTTAATTAGAGGGAATAACCCAGTAGAAATTATTTCTATCGGTTTGGCAACTCTTTTAGAAATGGCCTCAGCATTAGCAACGGCTAATGATTTAGGGATAATTTCTCCGAAAACAAGTATTGTAAAAATCATTATTCCGCTGGCTATACCTATGCCTATATTTCCCATAAATTTTATTGCTAAATAAGTAGCCAAAGAGGAAGCCGTAATGTTTACGAACATATTCCCGATTAAAATAGAGATTAATGTTTTTTGGGGGTCATCAAGAAGTCTGATAATTGATTTTACCCGCCAATTATTCTCTTCTTCTTTTTGCATTTTTTTTAATTGCAGCTTATTAAGTGAGAAGAGAGCGGTCTCCGTGCAGGAAAAAAAGGCAGATAATATTATAAAACCTAATAAAGCGATAACTTCACATATCAATATTACTAAATTAAGGGGGTCATCCAAAAAATAATCACCGCAACTTTTTAAAAAACCATTAAGTATGTTTTAAAATATCGACCATTTTAATTAATTAAATCAAGATTATGTGTCTATTTTTGCTCATTTAGATTTGGAATCTAAATATCAACAATAATTGAGTCTTTTAGATTCCAAATCTAACAGTTTTAAGTTACAAAATTACTAAAAATTAAAATTAATACAGATTATTTTTAATTAAATTAGGCAAATTTAACTTTCTTCGATATTCTCATTTTTTGTAAGATTATTACTCCAGCTAACAAGACAATGCCCACACTATCAGTTAATAATCCAGGTGTTAGTAAAGCAAGTGCACTAAGTATTAATATAATTCTTTCATATATCTTGGTGGGGTCAAGTAGATATCCACCAGCTGCTGCTCCTAAGGCCAAGACTCCTGCCAAAGCGGTAATTATTAATAGCAAGGTATGTACAATTGTACTATCTATAAATAATAATCCGGGATCAAGGGCAAATAGAAAAGGAATCATGAATCCCGCTACTGCTAATCTCACAGCAATAAAACCGGTCTTCATGGAATTACCGCCGGAAATTCCTGCTGCGGCAAAAGCAGCTACCGCAACCGGAGGGGTAAGATCAGCGATCACTCCAAAGTAAAGGATAAATAGATGTGCAGCCAAAGGGTTTACCCCTAAATCAACTAAAGCAGGTGCAGCCATAATAGATAGAATTATATATTTGGCAGTGGTGGGGAGTCCCATCCCTAATAAAATTGAGGCAATCATGGTGAAGAAAAGGGTCAACATTAGATTTCCCTGACCTAATATCACCAGTCCATTGGCAATTTTTAATCCTAAACCGGTAAGAGTTACTACCCCCACTACTATCCCTGCACAGGCGCAAGCCGCTGCTACGCCTAAGGCCATCTTTGCTCCATCTTCAAAGGCTTCGCAAAGTGTTTTAAAATTTAAACGAGTTTCAGATTTCACCATACTTATGACCAGGCTCATTACAATTGCCCAAAAAGCAGAAAATATAGGAGTATATCCTCTTACTAGTAGATATACCAAGCCAATTATAGGGGTAATTAAATGACCTTTTGCCCTTAGTACTTTGCCTATTTTAGGTAGTCTTTCTTTAGGCAAGCCCTTTAATCCATATTTACAAGCTTCCAGATGGACCATGGTTATAACGGCAATATAATATATTACAGCAGGAATAGCTGCTGCAGCAGCTATTCTAATGTAGGGAATTCCTAAAAATTCTGCCATTACAAAGGCGGCTGCACCCATTACCGGAGGTAATATCTGCCCACCGGTAGAGGCAGCAGCTTCAACAGCTCCGGCAAAATCTTTTCGATAACCTACACTCTTCATTAAAGGAATGGTAAAACTACCGGTAGTTACAGTGTTTGCCACTGAGCTTCCATTAATGGAACCCATAAATCCACTGGCAATAACTGCAACTTTTGCCGGGCCACCGGTGGTATGACCAGCAAGAGCCATAGCAACATCGATAAAAAATTTGCCCATCCCGGTCTTGTTTAATACAGCACCAAATAAAACAAAAAGAAAGACAAAAGAGGCAGATACTCCTAAAGGAATGCCGAATATCCCTTCTGTTCCGGAATATAAATGCTCAATTATTCTCTCTACAGAGTATCCTCTGTGGGCAAAAAATCCTGGCATTATCTGCCCGAAATAAGAATACAATAAAAATACAGTTACTACTATGGGAAGGGCTGAACCTATCACTCTTCGAGTTCCCTCTAAAACTAATATGATAGTCAATGCACCCACCAGTAAATCTAGAGTACTGGGCAAGCCAATACGAATTGCTATTTCTTTAAAAAATACTACCACATATAAACATACCGCTGTAGCCAATATTGCAAAGAATATATCATACAAAGGTATTTTTGTTTTATTTTTTTCGAAACTTTTTTTTGAACCGGGATAGATAAGAAATAATAAACATAAAGCGAAGGCTAAATGAATTGCCCTCTGTTTCAAACCCAATAGCAGTCCGAAACCCCCGGTATAAAAATGAAAAGCTGACATAGATATAGCAATAATAGAAATAATTATGGCCACTAATCCTAATGGCCTTCTTATCCTCGATTCTGTATCATATTCTTCCATAAGTTTCTGAACATCAATTTCTTTATTTTCATTTTTAACATCTTCAACCATTTACAAGCTTCCTCCTATAAGATAACTAAATAAATTATTTTTATATATGTCAAGGGTCAATAATCTATCTCCTACCAATGAAGATAGGTTAATTTCTTTATCTTTAAAATAAAAAATATTTTCTCTTATGGCCCCAATTCTATAATAAAATGGGGTGGGTATAATTCTACGCATATTTATTATTTTAAATTTACCTTCTTCATTTATAAATTTTTCTTGACCGAAAGCAGCATAAGGTAAACCTGCGCCATGGTCAAGAAAATCAGTCTCTATCAGTACGATCTGATAGTTATCATCAATAATAAATATCTCCCATACGGGAGTTAGGGCAACAGAGTGAGTATATTTTAAAATAAATTTATCCCCGGGCTGGACCTTCTGTTTAAAAATTAATTCTCCACCAGAAAAAGGCCTGAGTTCCAGGGTAAATACCGGAATAAAAAATAATATTGTAATGATAATTATGGCAATAAGCAATCCGACCAGGGCAATATATTTATTCTTTAACATATAAATTGATTCCGGGTACCATATAAAGATATTCTCATTTTATGGTACCCGGATTTTACTTTCCTAACTTTATTTAATCAAGCCAACTTCTTTGTAATATAATTCAGCACCCGGATGAAGAGGGATACCCATACCATCAAGGGCAGTCTCTAAAGTTATGTTTCTGCCTTGAAAATGTACTTTTTCTAAAACATCGCGGTTTTCCCATAAAACCTTGGTCATCTTGTAGACTAAGGTAGGTGGTAATTTGGCATCACATATCCATAAAGCAGGAGTAGCTACGGTTGGAACAGGTTCGGTTACACTTTTGTATATCCCGGCCGGAACAGTTACTGCTCCATAATAAGGGAATTTCTCAACTAATCCTTTGATCTTTTCACTGTCAAGAGGGATGAATTCTATATCCCTTTTGCTTTCTATATTGATTATACTGGAAGAAGGATAACCGGTAGTAAAAAAGCAAGCATCAATCTGGCCATCGATAAAACGTTGAGCCATTTCGTTATAATCAATATATTCTGGGATGATATCATCAAAGGTAAGACCATGAAAACCAAATATTAACTCAGCATCACAAACATTTCCACTATTTGGTGGACCTACGCCTACTTTCTTTCCTCTAAGATCTTCCATAGTTTTTATTCCTGAATTCTTATTGACAAATATTTGAATGGTTTCAGGGTATATGGAAGCAATACCTCTTAAATTAGTAATGACAGGTTCATTTTCATATATTCCCGTACCGGTATAACTCCAATATGTAACATTCGCCTGGGAAAAAGCAGTTTCAATTTGACCTCTACCTATTAGGTTACAGTTTGCTCTCGAGGCATTTCCAGATTGCGCGGTAACTATTATTCCATCGAGATTATCAGAAAGCATTTGAGCTAATGCTCCACCTACAGGATAATAGGTTCCACCGGTTCCGCCGGTAGCAATAGCTACAAATTGTCTTTCAACAGCCATCCCAAAACTAAGCATTCCCATTACTAAACTAATTGCTAATACTAAAATTAAGATTGTCTTACTTTTTAACATTAATAAACTCTCCTTTAATTTTTAAAATTTAATTAATTTACTAAAAGCGAAGATTTTGTAGACCTATACTTCACCTCCCATTTTTTAATTCTTTTCGTTCAGCGAATCTATGCCGAGTATTTTTTCTATATATTTACTTTTTTTTGTTAAAATAACCTGAAAAAGTAAATAAATATAATGACTAATTTTATTATATTAAACATAAGGCTGTAAAGCAAATATTTTCAATATCTCACTCTCTTTTTCCCGCATAATTTTACAATCTTTATCTTTTTCGTGATCATAACCGGTTAAGTGTAATAAGCCATGAATTAGTAATACCGTTAATTCTTTTTCAACACTATGATTTAAGCTATCTGACTGCCTTTGGGCAGTCTCTACAGAGATAATTATATCTCCCAAAAGCTTATCACTCTCTACCTCCGGAGATTTGATAGCTCCTTCCTGTAAGCTAAAAGATAAAACATCAGTTGGTTTATCAATCCCCCGATATTTATTATTCAGCGACCTTATAAATTTATCATCAGTAAACAAAACACTGATTTCAGTTTCTTCATCAACCTTTAGATTTTGCAGAACCTTTTTGATTATTCTTTCTATTTTTTGTTGATTTACCCTTTTTATTTTTTGTTGATTTTTTATTAGAATTTGCATTCTTTTTTTTCTCTTCTTTTATTTTTTTTATTAAATCCTCATCGGGATATTCCACCCGGCTGTGAAACATTCCGGTAAGTATCCGGGAAAAACTATCTCCAATTTTGTCTAAATCTTTCAAGGTTAAATCACATTCTTCCAGCTGGCCATTTTCCAAATTCTTCTGGATTATCTCTTTTACCAGAGTTTTTATTCTGGTTGCCGTAGGATTAGTTAAGCTTCTGGTTGCTGCTTCTAATGAATCAGCCAATAAAATAATTCCTGCTTCTTTAGTCTGGGGTTTTGGTCCGGAATAACGGTAATTCTCTTCGGCAACTGCATCAACATTTGAACCGTTTTCTTTTAATGCTCTGTGGAAGAAATAAGTAATCAAGTTGGTTCCGTGGTGTTGGGCGATTATATCAGTTATATCCTGAGGGAGTTTGTTTTTTTTCGCCAATTCTAACCCCTCTTTAACATGAGAAGCAATTACTAAAGCGCTTAAACTAGGTTCCATCTCATCATGAATATTTTTATATGCTTCTTGATTCTCAGTAAAGAAATAAGGTCTTTTTATTTTACCTATATCATGATAAATAGCACCAACTCGAGCTAATAATCCATTACCGCCAATCTCTTCGGCAGCGGTCTCCGATAGATTTCCTACAACTATGCTGTGATGATAGGTACCGGGAGCTTCCAATATCATCCTTTTTAGTAAAGGTTGGTTAGGATTAGATAATTCCATCAGTTTAAAAGAGGTGGTGATATCGAAATAGCTTTCTAAGAAAGGTAGAATTCCGATAGTCAAAATGACTGCTAAAAAGCCGTTCAATACCCCCCATAAATTGTTTTGTAAAATTAGATAATAACCCTCATTGTTAATTAAACCCAGAGCTGATATAGTAATAATATTAACTCCGGCAATAATTAACCCTGCACGGGTCAGGCTTGACCTTTGGGTGGCTTTCCTAATACTATATATGGCTACAATCCCGCTAATTACCGAGACTAAAATATAATTTAATCCGCCTCCCGGCATAAATCCTATTAACAAGCTCAATACGACGGTAAGCAATATGGCAATATTAGGACTTAAAGATATGGCAATTAACATTGAGGCAGAGGCAATAGGCATTAAATATCCTGATGCCTGACTTGCTAATTTAGCAAGCAAAACAACAAAAATAGAAATAATGCCTAATAATATCAATTTATTTATACTTTCATAAATATCAGGGTAAAAGTAGTTCAAATATAAAAATACCACTAAAAGGCATATCGCGGTGACCATAATTATTCCAATAATGTTGGAAAAATTTATCTTGGGGTTTTTTAGACCCAAAGCATTAAGAATGTTGATATCTTCCGAAGTTACCACTTCTCCTTTTCTTATAATTATCTGGCCTTTTTGAATCGTTCTTAAAACATCATCCACTGAAGTGATGGCTTCCTGACGTCTTTTTTCTGTATCTTCTTCATTCAAAAATAAACTTGGTAGAAGCAAAGAGGTAGCAATATCGCTGGCAATCAAGGCATCGCGACGATCAATAGAAATCTCGCTAATCTCTCTGATTAATTGTTTTTTAGCATTTTCTAAATCATCTTCTTTGATCCCTTGCTCCATAATTTTTCTCATAGAATTTTTAATATCCACCCGTATTTTTTCTAAAGTTAAGTTATCAAATTGAAGGCACTCCGCTATAATTTGTTCACTAATATATAATCCTAAATTTTCATTTATTTCATTAGCCATTTCGTGTAATTCATCATCTGTTAATGTTTTATCGTAATCCATTATATTGTCAGTTGCATCTTTAGATGATTCATCTATTTTTTCTTTAAATTCTTTTATTTCTAAAAATAGATTATCTATTTGTTTTTCAACATTTTCAATATTTGCTAAATTTAAGTCATACACTTCTTTTATCGATTTGGCAGCCTTTTCTCTTAAATTTTGTGTTGCCTCTAAATCTACAAATTCAAAATCCCCCGGGGAC
>NMQN01000209.1 GCA_003575245.1 Candidatus Atribacteria bacterium 1244-E10-H5-B2
ATTACTATTGTTGAGCCTTCCACCAAAGTGGTTTTTGAAACACCGGCCGGCTTAGTTACTGTTTTTGTGGAAATTCAACAAGGCATGGTCAAGAGTGTTACCCTTGAGAACATTCCGGCTTTTCTCTATCGCCGTGATGTTAAGCTGGAGATCTCTGAAATTGGTACTATAACGGTAGATATTGGTTTTGGGGGGAATTTCTTTACCTTAGTGGATGTCGCACAGGTTGGTTTCAATATTACCGCCTGTAATATTCAACGAATGAAGGATTTGAGTCGGAAAATATTATTTGCTGCGAATCAAGTTATTAAGGTGCAGCATCCACTGAATCCTGCTATTAATTATATGGAACAATTACTTTATTGCCAGAACAATCCGGAAGCGGATGGGGGATATTTAGGTCAATGCATCTTCGGAGATGCCCAAGTTGACATTTCACCTTGCGGTACAGGTACCTCGGCACGGCTAGTGCAACGTTATGCAAAGGGATTGATTGGATTAAATGAGCCCTTTGTTCATAAGAGTATCTTAGGCGGCGTCTTTTGCGGTACTGCTATACGGGAAGAAAAAGTAGGGGAATATGATGCAGTTATACCCCGTGTTTCCTGTAGTGATGTACATATTACTGGGTTCAATCATTTGGTGGTGGAGGCCAACGATAAATTAAAAAATGGGTTTGTGAGTTGGTAATTTGGGCCACAAGGAGAATAATTCCGTACAATCCCAAGGTCATTGGTAGGCTGGCAAATTTGAATACATAGTAAAATTTATAATCTATGGATTGTCGTTTACCTGCTCCCCTTCTTTTTAATAACCTTTTCTCAAAGGGGGGCAGGACTATTTAAAAATTAGGATTGATTAATCTATATGTCTATTAAAAAATTTATAATTAAATTATACCGCACTATTGCTGATTTTATCTTATTCAATTCTAAGAGGCCAAGGTGGTGATCAGATGATCCCGGATAGAGTAAGTTTTTTAAATAAGTTTGATATTTTTTACCAGGTAATAGTTAATGCAATAAAAGAGAATAAAATAAACGAGAGGGATTTTTATATAATCTTAGGTGCTAAATGTAAATCAATGAATCAGGAAAGACGAGAGAGTTTGCTTTTGTTAAATAAAAAGGCCGGTTAAGGCCTAAAAAGGTGGTATAAGATTTTCTCAAAAACCGGGAAAAAGCTCTATTTTTCATTTTTATATAAAAGGTGTTATGTATAATCAAGGGAATCTTAAAAAACAAAAACGCTGTAAGGGTATATATAGCTCAATTCGTTGGTGTGGCTCGGTGTGATTTTTTACTTAACAAAAGTATCTTCTGAGGTATGAAAGAATAAAAATAAAAAGTATGTTTTGGTTTTTCCTTTAACTTATATTATGATTTTGTTAGGTAAATTAAGCAAAACAAATCAGAGAGCCAAAAAGAGCAGAAAATCAGAAAAAATAAATCGTTATTTTACAAGGGTTACGTAATCACTTTTGTACCGTCTCCGTGTGGCTCGGTGTGGCTCTGCTTCTTGGTGTGGCTCGGAGGGGTTTTTTTAGAAAAATAGGTTTATTAGGGGGTATAAGATTTTTTTCATTTCTCTGTGTGGCTCAATCTCCTGGCCTGATCCGGAGAGATTTGTATTTAACACAATGCTTCTTCTGTTAAATTCAAAAAGCTATATAAAATAAGGCTTTTAGGATACTTGAATATATTTTTATAGGATACTTGATATATTGCTTAACTTATGTTAGAATAGGATAGGTATATAAAATAAATAAAGAGGTGGTAAGAATGAATTTTGTAGAGCCTATTCGGAATCCGAATCAGATAGTAAAAATCAAGGGGAATCTATACCGGAAGAAGAACCCCCGGGACTTTACCCTGTTTACCTTAGCGATAAATACAGGCTTGCGAATAAGCGATATTCTCTCCCTTAAGGTGGAGGATATTAAGGATCGTAAGGGGAATTTAAAGGATTCTCTCTATATCTTAGAGCAGAAGACTAAGAAGAGAAGGAATATACCGCTTAATAAACAAGCCAAAGAGGCCTTAGGTTATTACTTCAAGAAGACTGGCATATATGACTTAGATAGATACTTGTTTATCGGTGAAAAGTCAGGGGATAACAAGCCATTAACGAGGGTTAGAGCCTGGCAGTTAATAAATGAATGGTGCCGGAAAGTAGGAATTGACTTTAAAGTAGGCGGTCATACCCTAAGAAAGACCTTTGGCTATCATCTAAGGATGCAGGGAATTAGTATCGAGAGGATATCCGACCTATTAGGTCATAAAAGTATCCGGGTAACCTTTGCTTATATTGGGATAAATGACGACGAGAGGAAGGAAGTTTTAAGTAAATTTGGCCTATAATCCCATATAACGCACGTAGAGGGGTTTTAAACGGTGATCAAGCTGTTTCGCTTATGGTGGGTCAAGTAGAGGGCAATATGAAGGCGTATTTAGGGGGTAATAACAA
>NMQN01000087.1 GCA_003575245.1 Candidatus Atribacteria bacterium 1244-E10-H5-B2
CAATACGAGGGGTGCCTCTTGAACTTAAAGAAATCTTTTTTGCTGCTTCTTCGGTTATTTTAACTTTTAATATTTTAGAAGACCTTATTACTATCTGTTCAAGTTCGTTTTCCTGATAATAACCAACTCGAGTTATAACTCCGAAGCGGCTTCTTAGGGGCGAGGTAATTAGCCCTGTACGAGTTGTGGCCCCTATAAGAGTAAATTTTGGCAAACTTATACGTATAGAACGAGCACTTGGACCCTTGCCGATAAGAATATTTAATTCAAAATCTTCCATAGCTGGATATAGTATTTCTTCTACTGCTCGATTCAGTCGATGAATTTCATCAATAAATAAAACATCATTTTCCTGCAAATTAGTAATTATAGCCGCGAAGTCTCCTGCTCTTTCAATAACTGGGCCGGAAGTCATCTTAATATTGACTCCCATCTCATTAGATATTATATAAGCTAAGGTAGTTTTGCCTAAACCGGGGGGACCATATAAAAGAATGTGATCAATGGGTTCTTCCCTTTTTCGGGCAGCACTTATATATATTTTAAAGTTTTTTCTAATATTTTCTTGCCCAATAAATTCTTTAAAAAATTTAGGCCTTAAGTTTATATCTAAATCCGGTTCTTCTTTCCTTAATCCCAAATCAATAACTTTTTCTTTAAATTCCATCTGTTACTCCATTAAATATTAAAACAAAACGTTTTTTACACCAGCAACTACAATTATTAAAAATTTTAGTAAGTTAAAATTAATAATTATCTTATAATCTTCAGAGATTCTCGAACTAACTCTTCCACCGTTAATTTCCCTTTAAATTTTTCTTGAGTTTTTTCCACTGCAGACTTTGCTTTTTTGTAAGTATAGCCTAACACTTTAAGAGCATCTATAGCATCACTTATATTCTCAAATTTAAAAGTTTTTTCTACGCCTACTTCCAGGAAAGTGATTTTGCTTATTTTTTCTTTTAATTCTAACACAATTTTTTTAGCTAACTTATTCCCGATACCTACTATCGCCGTAATTGAATCTAAATCTTCTTGGAGAATTGCTTTGTTAAAATCATCAGGGGTCATCCTAGATAAGATATTTAAGCCTACTTTTGGACCAACTCCCGGTGTACTAATCAGCAATTCAAAGAAATTTTCTTCTTCTTTAGTTAAAAATCCATAAAGCGTTATTTTGTCTTCTCTTAAATATAAATAAGTATAAATTTTAGTTTTATCACCGGTTTTCAAGGAAAGATTATTATAAGCAGGGATATTAATTTGATACCCTATATCGTTTGTATTTAATACAAGATAATTTACTCCAACTGTATCAACTATTCCTTCTAAAAAAGATATCAAATTTAAACCTCCTATAATAATAGTTAGCTGGTTACCTGGTTAGATAGTTCATTAGTTGTCCAGTTTGCCGGTTCATCAGTAAAATTAGTCGATAGTCGTAAGTATAAAAACCTATTTAGCCTTTAGCGTATAGCTTGGTATCGCATATTGTGTATTAGTTACCCAGTTACCTTGTTCACCGGTTTACCAGTTGCTTTGAGATGATATCTTCTCCAACTTCTATTTCTTATTTCCTTAACTAAATACTCTATACGATATACTCGATACTTATTTTTCAACGAGATACGAGATACGTTATTTAATACTTAGTATGTATATGGCAAATTGCCGCTGCCAAAGCATCTGCAGCGTGGTCAGGCTGAGGAATTTCAGATAAATTGAGTAGGATTTTGACCATCGATTGAACCTGATATTTTTCCGCTCTCCCATTTCCCACAATAGCTTGCTTAATCTGTAACGGAGTGTATTCATAAAGTTCCAGTCCCATTAAAGCAACGGTTATAGCTACCATGCCATGAACCTTACTAACTGTAAGTGCACTTCGAACATTCTTACTAAAAAATATTTCCTCAATAACAACTTCATGAGGATTATATTTTTCTATAATTTCTTTTATTTTATAATATATTTTTTTTATTCTAAGACTAAAAGTATCTTTTTTATAAGTTAATATACACCCGTAATCAATTAATTCAATTTTCTTTTTCTCATAATTGCAATATTTATCTCTACGCCTTCATCACGTAATACTAACCATCAAGACCCAACGATTAATTGAAACCCGAAATAGACAGGCGAAACGCCTGTCCTACAGGATGGATGGTTTTACGTTTTTTATCTTTCGTATTTTCTTAACTAAATACTGACGACTAACGACTAATTTATTGAATCTGCTCTTTTAATATGCTAAAATTATTAAAAATTAACTACAATAAAAGTTTTAACAATTTTGTATTCAAGGAGAAATAAATTATGTCGGGACATTCAAAGTGGAGTACCATTAAAAGAAAAAAAGGCAAAGTGGATGCACAGAGGGGAAAGATATTTACCAAAATAATTCGAGTGATAACTGTTGCTGCACGCTCAGGGGGAGGAGATCCTGAGACTAATGTAAAATTAA
>NMQN01000871.1 GCA_003575245.1 Candidatus Atribacteria bacterium 1244-E10-H5-B2
AAGGTGTGTCAATAAGAAATTATATGATAGATAAGGTAAGAAAAAAGAAGGGATATTACTTAAATTCAATGCCTGGGTCAACTTTAAATATTACAGCCATGGAAGATTTTATAATCCGCAAATTGGATATAAAAAATATTTTAAACGGAAATGGATCTAAGAATAAGTTTGAAAGTTATAAATACTTTAAGCAAGGCTACAGTCAAGAAGAAATAGCAGAAAAATTAAAAATTTCCCGGCAAACGGTAAGCAAATACATAAAAGAATCAATAAAAGAAATAAATTTATATGAAGGGATATAAAATGAAGGGCATAACAAAAATACAACTCCTGGAGGACGCTAAAAAGTATTACGGGATTGATATCTCCAATAACATTTTACAAAATTATTTAAAAATTGGACTGATAAGAAGGCTGGATTTTGACCATGTCAAAGGAATTAGAGGATCGGTATCATACTTCCCTTTAAATACCCCAGGGATTTTTTATCTTATAGAAGTATTGCAAAAACAGGAAATGAAACTTAAGACCATAAAAAAATATGCGGACCTTCTTGAATTTAATAATATTGAGATTATTCAAAATATGATAGAAAAACAAAACAGGGCATTGGCCGAGATAGATCACAGATTAGATATCGGCCAAAATCAAAAACAAATTCTAGACAAGGAATCTTTTGACAGGATCTTAAGTTTTAAATTACTTCAGAGGTCCCTTTTAAGAAATGAGTTTTTTGAATTTAACAGGTTTATAGAGCTCAGGGCATACGCAGAATTGGATTATAAGGAAGTAACTGAGGCTATTATAAAATATGTAAATAGCACCGCATTTGATATTACAAAATTGAATGACACTTTAGATTTCCCGGATATAAAGATAAACCTAAAAAGTACAGTTATACCCATAACAGTGAAATATTCAGAACCTATAAATCGCCTGATCTGCTTTTCAAATAAGGGAGTAAAGGTATATTAAAAATTTTAGATCATAGATAACTTTAATTTGCATTTTGAGATTTTGCAGCAGCAGGAAATTGATTTAATAAATCAGCGGTTTTTTGAAGTGACCATAACTCTTCAGAATCTGAAGACTTAATTGGTCTGTGTTTAGGTTTATTTCCATGTTTCAACCTCATTAACTTATAGATACCCTGATATAGTACAGGTTTTTATTTAGAGCGCGAAAATCGGCGATTTAAGACGTTTAAAGGGTATGGGTTAAGGGATATTATTAAAAAGCCTTAAAAATTGAAATTTGAGGGTATGAAAAGTTTTATTTTGTGACCAATGTTCTTCAGATTCTGAACCACACTGGAAACCCTTTTTACCCTTTTCCAAATAATGGGGTTGATTTAAAAGAAATGGAATATAAAGAAATAATAATTATCATAATTTTTATGATCCTGATTATATCGGCAATAAAGCGATGTCAGATTCTGACATCGAATAGTCTCAAAAATAGGCCATAGCTAACTATTAAAAGAAAATTCTAAGGCCTTAAAACGCACTGCAGCGCTTCATTTTTTATAAATACTTGATATTATTACATTAATCCTTTATAGTGAGATATTAAATAGAATTTATGAAAGGATAAAATGATAAAAGAATCAGTAAAATTTACAATTTATCTACCACCGAGCATAAATAAAGCCATAGAGTTTTTAAGATTCAAAGAAAGAATCAGTAAAAATACAATAGTCCTGGAAGCCTTAAAAGAATATTTACCTAAGCAATTAAAAAAATATCCGGATTGGAAAGAAATTAAATGACAATAAGAATAGCTTATAACCAACTAGAAGGATTAATCAAAATGGTAAAAGGCAAATCAGGTAAAAAGTTCAAGAAGGAAAAAAAACAAAAGCAGAAAATTGAATATTCCGCGATCGCGGAAAATCCTAAAAAGAGTCTATCCGGTAAGGTAAGGATAAGACGCAAGCAGGGATTTTCAAATCGCAGATTCTGAAATTAAGGGGATATAAAAACAGTGGAAAGGAACTTACAATGATAAGCGCCATTGAAGAGATAATTTATTATATTGAAGGAAATATAGTTTCACTATCTGGTGATGAAACAATAAACTTAAAAAATTTCCTTGAAGATAATTTTACCATTGCTAAAAAGGAAAAGTAAAAGTGCTGCGGATCATCTACGAAAAAGCTAAACGCAATAATTCCGCGGAAGCTATTAAGAAGCGGCTAAGCCAGGAATTTAGCAGAAATATTAAAGTAATAGAAAAAACCGTTATAATAGCAGCAATAGAACAGCGACACCAATTTTTAGAGTTAATTTCAAATAGTCTGGTAAATATGGCGGATCAGAAAAAAGAGATTCAGGAACTCCGGGAAGACGTCAACGATCTTAAAAAATATATTGATCATATCTTGATGGCAGCAGTTATTTAAAAAATCAAAGACTTAAATAAGAGTTTAAAGAATTAAAAAAAGTGTTATAATGAGGCAAATAAAAAAGGCCTTGGATTAGAAGACCTTTTTAAAAACTAAATAATAAATTTTAAAAGTTTCATCGCTTTTAAATAGGGAATCCTTTTTGCAAAAATTCCTATTTGCATAAGAGTACCCTAATAAAAATAATATTGCAAGGGGGATCAGATTGAGAGAATATTTAAAACAAAGAGGCTTTGATGAGGAGATTATAAAAGATTGGAACTTGGTACCCACTACCAATGAAGTATTAATTAATTACTTAGATCCTGGGGGTGCTCTTCTATATGCAAGACGCAACAGGCCCGGTAAGAAACCTAAATATATAAGCCCTACAATTAAGAAAATGCCCGGGGAACATTCATCTTTATATGGCTTACACATGCTTAAACATGTTACAGATACGCTTCTATTAATTGAAGGAGAATACAATTGCATATCGGCTTGGATCATGGGCTATTCTGCCCTGGGAGTACCCGGCCAATCAATTAGATTAAAAGATCGTCATCTTAAATATATACCAGATACAGTTAAGAAAATTGTAATATTATTTGATGAACCTAGGCTTGCAGAGATCAGGGCCAAAGAAATTTTAGAATATTTTGATTTTAGAATAAAGGTTTGTATTGCCAAATACCCGGACAATAAAGATGCTAATAATTACCTGGTAAATGATTTACATTTAGAATTTAAGGCAATAATTAATATTGCTGATAGGTACTTTTGGGACCGGCTCAGGAGTGCAGATTTTAAAGTAGAAATACCTGAGGACGATTTTATAGAATCTTATAAAGAATATGCCGGCCAGATATCAGACGCACCGGCCAAATACCAGGAGCTTATGGCCTTAGCTATTATTTCAACAATAGTAAATAGAAATGTTTATTTAAAATGGGGCCGGCGTAACTTATACCCTAATCTTTATATAGTATTGATCGGAAAATCTACTGTAATGAGGAAAACAGAAGCATTGGATGGAGCTCTCCAAACAATATATCATATTAACAAAGACTTAATATTCCCAAGTGAATTTACCCAAGAAGCATTATTTAATCATATATCCGATAACCCAGTAGGTATTATATCCTGGACTGAGTTTGGAGGCTTCCTAGCAGGGGCCAGTAAAAGCTATAAATCAGATATTAAGGAATTTTTGACAAGCGTTTATGATTGCCCTAACTTTTTGAAAAAGAAACTCGTTGATAGGGAATATATAATTGAAAAGCCCTTTATAAATATAATAACAGCAACCACAATTCACTGGTTCGTAGATAGGATAACAGAAGCTGATACCCTGGGCGGATTCCTGGGAAGGTTTGTTTATATGCCTTGTACTAAAGATGATAGAAATGATTGGTATTGGATGCCACAAATGGAACCAGTAAATACCGGTAATATGTTAATAGCTAATATTAAAAATATTTTAGAAATAAAGGGAGAATTTAAAATATCAGATGAAGCTAAAACAGTACTTATAAAATATCTTAAAAGGCATGATGATGAGATATGGGAATTAGATGATACTAAGGGATTAATAGGTTTTTATGGAAGGCTTGCTGATTATGTTTTTAAGTTTGCCATGTTATATGAAATATCCGGTTATAAATCGCTAGTAATATCAGAAAATTCTGTCATGCGATCTATTAAACTAGTTAACCAATTTAAACAATCTTTAAATAAATTACTAGGAGATTATGTAGCATTTACCAAAGAAGCTAAGGATATACAGAGAGTATTAAACTTAATTAAAAATGAGGGAACCATAAGAAGAGATAGACTAATGCAAAATAGCCACATGACAGCCAAGCAATTAGATGAGGTTATAAGTACGTTAATACAGAGCAATAGGATAATAGCTATTTATTTAGGAGAAGGCCAAAGAAAAGCCCGAGCATATAAAGCTATTTAACTTCAATAACTCGTTTAGCAACGACTTGCTAAGTGAGTGCTAACTATGCTAACTATTAGGTGCTTTTTGATTAACTCGTTTAGCAAACTTAGCAATAATTAGCAACGACTTGCTAAGTGAGTTTTTAGGCTATTTTGGCTTATTTACTATATATAATATATATATATATATAATTAGCAGATTAGCAGGGTATTAGCAGATACCTTATATTAGAGAGAAAAAGAGAGAGAGAGAGAGATATTGCTAAGTTGCTAAGTGAACATTAAATAGGAGGAAATCCAACGTTACATGATGTTACATTGAAAGATTTAAAACCAGGGAATCCTCAACGATTACACGATATTATAAACCTTTTAATCACTTCACAAACATATGTGAATCAATTGTGAATTTGGTGAAGTTGTGGATTTAATTATCTTATTAAATCAAATATAATTTTAAATCAAGGGGGTATAGGGGTTCACATCGCTAGGGTCGCTAGCCAGTAGGTCGGAGAGCAGGAAAACGCGAATTTAATTGTACTTTTATGAATTTATTTTTTGAGGTGAAAACAATGAAAGCACCAAAGCATTTATCAAAATCTAGCAGGAAGTTTTTTAAAAATACAATAGAAAATTACGAATTGGAGGATCATCATATAAAACTGCTAATTTTAGCCTGCGAGAGTCTTGATAAGATAGAAATTGCCAGGAGAACAATAGCAAAGAGCGCATTAGTCTATGTTGACCGGTTTGATAAACCAAAAATCAATCCTGCCGCCAAGATTGAGATAGACAATAAAGCAATTTTCATCAAACTACTCAAAGCAATGGAACTGGATATTGAGCCACCAGGTGAGGTTGGCAGGCCTCCCGGACCATACAGGTAAAAGGTGAAAAAAGAGGTTAAAAATCAAAAAAAGTCAAAAAGGATAAGATAAAAGTCTAAAATGATAGGATAATGGCTAAAACACGTCAAAAACTACAAGAAAGGGGGTTTTTAAATGCCTAGAAAGAGGATTAAATCAAAAAAGAAAGTTGATAGCTACAAAAAAATGAAATTATGGGACAGTCTGTATTGCGCTTTAGCCTGGGTAGATATTGACAGAATAAATATTGACTGGAAAGACAAGGAACTTATAAAAAAGCTCTGGCGATTGCATGGTAAATTTATTATGGAAAATTGGGAACAAGATCATAACAATGCAGGACGTCGGCCTAAAATCTGGTGGCATATCTTCACTGAGGAATCGGATTTTAAGATCCTAAGATACGAGAAGCATATGGACATGAGTGATAAAAAACCTGAGCCGGTTTATATAGCAGATGGTAGCTTACAACATGAGTACCCGGTATACGAAGGACAGACAGCTTGGTTGTATAGAAATAATTTATTAAGCGATTTTGAGATTGAGCAACTCACTAAGGGAAACCCAGATATGCCTTTTGAAGATGAGGAAGAGTGGGTACCATGTTATTACGAGGATTTGGCCGGACCATATCCGCACTATTATAAGTATAAATGAAACCGTTGACAAAACTGTCAAAATGTCATATTAACATTTTTCCCTTCTCATTTCGTTATATATAGTAGAACGTTAAATTTCAATAAACCTTTTCTGGATTTCCAGTATTCTTTTTATTAACGTTTAGCGTTCGATCTTCTTATAGCAGGGGGTCGCTCCTGACGGCCCTCTGCAAATTAAATCAAAAAAATTTGGAATTTAGGTAAATTCCTTATATCAAAAAAAGGAAAGGAATTTAGAAATGAATAAAGATAAAATACAAAAAAGGCTAATAGAAATATTTGAAAGATTAGAAGCTATTAACGAAATAGCAGAAGCCAGAGATGATAAAGGTATCTTTACAGACGCAGAACAGAGGGAGTGGGATAGTTTAATTTCTGAATACGATACAAAGAAAAATGAGTTTGAGCCTTTACGATCGGCAACTTGTAAAACGTTAGAGGACATTAGGGCAAATATGAAACTCCCTATAAACGAACTGCATAAAAACCCGGTTACCGGCCAGTTAATCAATGAAAACGGGGAAGAAATAAGGACCTTCAATAAAGATAATTTGTCTGAATTAAGATCCTATATTTTATCCCAGGGAAAATTAGGTATGGGGAATGAGCAACTGAGCTTGGGAAGGGCTATCCGGGCTATTGCTACCGGGAATTGGGGTAAATTTGCACCCGCAGAAGCCAGAGCGCTGGGGACCGCAACTGGTGGCGGCCAGTGGTTTGTTCCTGAGGAGTTATCGGCAGCAGTGATTCAAATGGCACTGGCCAAAGCCAGGATAATGCAATCGGGAGCGGAATTTTTACCTATGGATAAAAAAGTTATGTTGATCCCGAAAATATCGGCTATGCCAGTCCCGGAATGGACCGCAGAAAATATCGGGTTCACCGGGTCCCATGATATGACTTTTACGGGTATAACCTTATCGGCAAAAAGCGTAGTTTCAATAATTTCACTATCAATTGAGCTTGCAGAAGATGGCGTTGGAGTATCAAAAAGTATAGAGGCTGCTCTAAGTACCGCCATAGCCCAGGCCATAGATAAAGCCTGCCTGAATGGAATTGGCACACTTGAGCCTTTGGGTATTGCGCTTACGCCCGATATACTAACCGAAGAATTTGAAACCTCAATAGATTATTCAACCCTCAGTGCAGCTTATTTTAAACTCCAACAGGAAAATATAGATGGCAATTCGTTGATCATGGCTAGCAGCTTATTTGCAACGCTAGACGCCCTGGTTGATCTTGAAGGCCAACCGGTGAAGCCTCCACCTTCCTATGAGAAGTATGCTAAGCTATCAAGTAACCAGTTGGTGGCCCAGGGAATCATGGGAAATTATAAAAATCTCATAATTGGCATGAGAACGAATATGAATATTGAAGTTTCCAGGACTGCAGAATCTGCGCTTACGAAAATGCAGGTTTTAATCCGAGCTTATAGTAGAATGGATTGTGGAATAAAATTACCTAAGGCCTTCTGTCTGATCAAAGTGGCTGTAGCATAATTATTAAAAAAGAAATAATTGAAATTTAAGGGACCGGTAAATGGCAGTCGGCCCCTTAACTTCTTTCTGTACTTCTTTTTGAAATATTTCCGTATATGTTATATCATTAATTATAGTTAAATTATTGATATAAAAAATATGGAATATTCAGTTAAAGAAGATAAATTAAAAGATGATATTTTAGATGAAGAATTACGGTTTTTAATAGATAAAAGGCCGAGGGAATTTTCTTATTATTTTAAAAAATATACTCCGGTGATCAAAAAATACGCCAGGAATCTATCCGATAATAAGGAGGATTTTGAGGACTTGTTCCAATGGGGAACTTTCAAATTATATCTTCTTTATAAACTTTATGGCCTTGATTTTCCTTTAATTGCCTTAGCTTGGGTTTGTGTGTCAATAAGAAATTATATGATAGATAAGGTAAGGAAGAATAAGGGATATTACTTAAATTCAATGTCTAGGTCAACTTTAAATATTACAGCCATGGAAGATTTTATAATCCGCAAATTGGATATAAAAAATATTTTAAACGGAAATGGATCTAAGAATAAGT
>NMQN01000413.1 GCA_003575245.1 Candidatus Atribacteria bacterium 1244-E10-H5-B2
ATCATTGAAACCTTTATTAGAAATCTCACAACGCCGTTCGGACAGAATTATCTTTGAGGGAAAAGAATTTAAAGTTACTACAATAGGTTTTTCTTTATTATATCTATTGGCTCAACATAGAGAAAAGGTAGTCAGTTATGAGGAAATTTTAAAGGACTTGTGGAAGGGTGAAGAGGATGCAATTTATACCCGAATAAATTATCATATTTGTAAAATTAGAAAAAATATTTCAAAAATAATGGATAAAAAAGAAGATAACACAAAGAAGATTGAAAATATTTTTAAAGCAATCCCCGGCAGAGGTTTAATGTTGAATATTAAAGAAGAGGAATTAGAAATAAACTAATTGATACTATTCAAAGGAGGTACTTATTAAGACTGAAAAGATAAAACTTCTAATTCAGAATGGGTCTGGCGGGCAGAATTAACAATTTTTTCCAATTTTTTGGCAGTTTTAGAATCAATCCATTCTTCACCGCATTGACTACAAACTTTAGCAGGTACTTTTCTTACCACAACTACACCAAATTTTAAATCTACACTATAAATAGTATAATCTTGTTTTTTTTCTCCACCACATAATGGACACTTTTCCATCTTATTATCTCCTTCTTTTCTTAAAATCAGATTCAAACTTATCTAAAGTAGGTTCATAGGTAGTAATTATATAACCCTTCTGATTCTGCTCATCTAAGCTCACCACAACATGAAATGGCTTTCCTTCTACAACTTTAAACATTAGACAACTAGAGAATGGCCTATCTTTTGAATAGTCTTCTATTACTTCACCTTCTAAAATTACTTTCAAAACAACATCTTGTGAGATATTACGTTCTGCTAAACGAATTAATGTATGTTTTCTCCATTCAAAATTATTTTTCTTAATCGCTTCTCTTAATTTATTTATATCCATTATGATTCCCGAATATCTTCAAAAGCCTTTTTATTTACAAATACATTATACCACAAAACAAAAATATAAATAATATTTCATACATAATTTATCTCAAAAATATGAAGTATCCGCCAAAATTTCACAAAATCTTTTTTAAGACAATTTCCAAAAATAGTAACGCACTATTTAATCATTTTTATTTCATAGGTCGAAATTCAGTTAAAATTCGTTTGAAATTCGGTAGAAAACAAGGAGAAAACTCGGTACAGGAAATATTTTTTATGTTGTAATTATAGTAATCGCTAAATACGGTGATGAGTAATGAGTTATAAGTAATAAGAAAAGGATTGAACCGTTAACCAGTTACCCGATTACCCGGTTTATTAGTTGAAAAATAGGGAATAATTATCTTCTTTAGTTTTTGAATTAATGTAGGGGTTCGATTTATCAAACCCGTATCCGTGGCTGATTTATCCGCTCCCCACAAAAGACTTGAAACTAAAAACCGATAACCAAAATACTATTTTCGATGAAGGAGAAAATATATGGAAAAAGAATTTCTGAAAAATCAAAAACAATTAACCAAAGAAGGGTATGTTATCGTCTCATCTTATTTTTTAGATTACTGTGTAGAGGTATTGGGAACCGGACCAGGCATGCTCTATATTCAATTACTTAATTATTGTTACAAGGGTAAAGATCTAGCCTGGCCCACTTTAGCTACCTTGGGCAGGAAAATGCAATTTACCCCAAAGTCTATAACCAAATTTCACCAGATATTATTAAAACACGGATTAATTAAAAAGATAAGTAAAGGAAAAACTGACTCGGGTAATTATAGGCGAAATATTTACCAAATTACTCCTCTTCATATGGTAAAAAATACCCTATCGAAAGGTAATAATTTCCCCCATATAGAGGAAAAAATTACTCCTAACCTAGGGAAAAAATTACCTATAAACAATACCAATCTTAAACAGTACCAAGGCAACAACAACAAAGAGAGAGAAAATGCTGCTGTTGCCGATTTTAAAAAATTAAAAGAGGAAGGAGAAGAAAGAATGCAGGCAGTTAGAGAACAGTTAAGGGATTTAGATATTGAGGGGAAATTTATCGAGCAATTACTAAAAGACTATCCCCCAAAAAAGATAGAGGAGAAAATAGACCTGCTGATGGAGAGGAAAAATATCCAAAGCCCTATCGGCTGGCTGAGAGCTGCCCTGAAGAATGATTACCGGGGAGAGGAGCAGGAAAGAGATGAGGAAGAACCTTCAGAACAGGTATCTCGCCAAACTCCCCTCCCCCAGCTTAATTCCCCGCCCTCAAGGGGGAAGAAATCTAAAGAGGCTATTGTAATAGACTCTCACCTATTGCCGGAAGACGAAAAAATCCAATCCCGGAAGAGGGTTTTAAAGATGATCAGAAAGACCCGGAAAATGTTAGCCAACCTTAAAACAAAAGGAGGAACAAATGTCCGAGCTAAAATTTCTAATTAATAAAGCTAAACAAAAAGACTTAAAGGCAATGGGAGAACTGTTTAATAAATTTAAACCCTTGTTGAAATCAA
>NMQN01000187.1 GCA_003575245.1 Candidatus Atribacteria bacterium 1244-E10-H5-B2
AAACAAAATTCAGAAGACAAGTTAGTATCGAGTATTGCGTTATGAAAATAGAATTCAGAAATAAGGAGATAGAATATTATATAGAGGAGATTTATGACAAAATACATTTTTGTTACAGGAGGAGTAGTTTCATCTTTAGGTAAAGGTATTTCCGCTTCTTCTATCGGAAGGATATTGAAAAGCAGGGGTTTAAATATTTCCATACAGAAGATAGATCCTTACATAAATGTTGATGCAGGAACTATGAATCCTTATCAACATGGTGAAGTATTTGTCACCGAAGATGGAGCGGAGACAGATTTAGATTTAGGACATTATGAAAGATTTGTTGATACAAATTTATCTAGTGATAGCAATGTGACTACCGGGAAGATCTATAGCTCTGTAATTTCCAAAGAAAGAAGAGGAGATTTTTTAGGAGCTACAGTTCAAGTGATACCTCATATAACTGATGAGATTAAATCTACCATTAGAAATATCTCCCAAAATAAAAAAGAGAAAGTAGATGTAGTAATCGTAGAGATCGGAGGAACAGTAGGCGATATTGAAAGTCTTCCTTTTTTGGAAGCTATAAGGCAATTTAGAAATGATATAGGCAAAGAAAATGTTCTGTATGTACATGTTACTTTTGTTCCTTATCTTAAAGCTGCCAAAGAGTTAAAGTCAAAACCTACACAACATAGTGTAAAAGAGCTTAGGGAAATTGGTATTCAACCAGATATAATTATCTGCCGCTGTCAATCAAAACTTTCCGAAGAGGTAAAAAGTAAAATATCTTTATTTTGCGATATTAAGAATGAAGCAATAATTGAAGCAGTAAATGTTAAATCTATCTATGAAATACCTTTAGTATTTGAAGAACAAAAGTTGGGAGATTTAATAGTAAAGTTGTTAAATTTAAAATGCCAGGGTCCTGATTTACAAAATTGGAGAAACATGGTTGATAAAATATATCATCCCAAAAGAGAAGTTAATATTGGAGTGGTGGGAAAATATATTAGTTTAAAAGATGCTTATATAAGTATTACCCAAGCGCTTCTTCATGGTGGAATCGATAATGATTGTAGAGTAAAAATAAAAAGAATTGATTCGGATGAAGTAAAAAGACATTCCCCAAAAAATCTTTTTAAAGATATTAATGGAATCCTGATACCAGGAGGTTTTGGAAAAAGAGGGATAGAAGGCAAAATTGAAACAGTAAAGTATGCACGGGAAAATAAGATACCTTTTTTTGGGATTTGTTTAGGCATGCAATGTGCAGTTACAGAGCTTGCTCGAAATGTAATAAATTTAGAAGGAGCTAATAGCTCAGAATTTGATCCCAAAACACCATTTCCCGTAATTGATCTTTTACCGGAACAAAAGAAAATAAAAATTAAAGGTAGCACTATGCGCTTAGGTACATACTCTTGTAAATTAGAAAAAGATTCCCTTGCTTTTAAAATATTTCACCAAGAGATGATTTATGAAAGACATCGGCATAGATACGAATTTAATAATTCATACAAAGATAATTTTTCTAAACACGGCATAAGATTTAGCGGCTTAAATCAGGATTTAAATTTAGTAGAGATAGTTGAGCTTCCGAATCATCCCTGGTTTATAGGGGTGCAATTCCATCCCGAATTCAAATCAAGACCTAACCGGGCTCACCCGTTGTTTAGGGAATTTATAAAAGCAGCGATAAAAAATAGTCGTTAGTGAATAGTGAATAGTATTTAGTTAAGAAATAAAAAAACAATATATAGTATTGAGCATATAGTATATGTTGAAGAAAGAAGAAGAGAAAAAAGTTGCAAGATGCATAATATCGTATTGCGTATCGAGTAATGAAAAGAAATCAGAAGCCTAATTCGTATCTCGTAAAGAAAATAGCGAAATAGCGTGGAGCGCATAGAATACAGTAAACAGTAATATAATGAGTAATAAGTTTATGTTTGTAAGTTTAAAAAACAGAATACTTGTCACATATTAAACATTACACAACTTATCGGGTGACTGGTAGACCGGAGGACCGGTAGACTGGAAGATTTAACAAATTTTTGAATCTGAATTATGATTTTCTTAACGCGATATTCAATACTCGATACGCGATATTATATTATACTATACGCTAAGCTATATACTAACGACTAATTTAATTGGCAAATTGTTGAATTGGTCAATTGGTAAATCAAAATAATCGACAGATTATTTTAAAGATAGGTGAAAAAAGATGTTTAATGCTTTGGTATTAGCAGGTACAAAAGAAAAAGGACCCTTAGAAATTGCTGAGAATGTAAACAACAAAGCTTTAATTATGTTAGAAAGCAGACCCATGATTGACTATATTATTGATGCATTAAATAGTTCAGAGAATATTGGTAGAGTTTTAGTGGTGGGTCCGAAAAATGAGCTTCATCCTTATATAGGCAAAAAAGTGGATGAAATATTAAATCCCGGAAATTCTATACTTGAAAATATGGAAATTGGGTTAAATTTTTTTAATTCTGCTGACAATTTATTGCTTCTAACCTCTGATATTCCCCTGATTACTTCTAAAGCAATTGATGAATTTTTAGAAATATGCACAAAAAGAAAAGCTTATATTGGGTATCCCATAATTACCAAAGAAAATATTGTGAAAAAGTATCCTGAAACGAAGAGAACTTATGTAAAAATGAAAGAAGGGATATTCTGTGGAGGAAATATTGTATTTTTTAAACCAGAAGTATTTTTTCAAAAGAAAAAATTAATTAAGGAATTATTTGATAACAGGAAGGCTACCTGGAAATATGTTAAAATATTAAGCCTTAAGTTTATATTAAAATTTCTATTTAAAACTTTAACTTTAGAGGAAATAGAAAAAAGAGTTACTGACATACTTGGTTATAATTCTATTGCAGCTATGATATCATATCCTGAAGTAATGATTGATTTAGATAAGCCCAGTGATTTGAAATTAATTCGAAAATGTTTAGAGAGATAGAGAAAGTCATCAGTTTACTTAATAGATAAGTTGGGACAGAGATCATGACTTTATATTTATACTATTTTTAGCTTGATGTTTTTAAATAATAAAATTAATAAAAAAATTTGTAATAATAAAACATTAGTGATAAAATGACTTTAGATATAATATATTAGAAGGATAACTCTTCAATAGCCCTCTTTTTAATGAATTTTCTAAATATTTTTACTACTTTGATATTATCATTTTTGTTAAAAAGTACGGTGGAAAAATATTTATTTATCCCACAGGATAAAAATAGCTTTACACATCAGCAATTTATTGCTAAATTCATTTTAGAAATAGATAATTAGTCGTTAGTATATTTAGTATATAGTATATATCATATAGTATATAACTAGTATATAGCAAAGAAAGGAAAAGTTGCAAGTTACAAGATGTAAGTTGCATGTAGGGGAAAACGTTGTGTCTTCCGAACAAAAGGCTATTTGGTTGATTGATTACATGGACATTGAATTTTTTTTAACTGGTAAACAGGCCAACAGGTTAACTGGATAACTATATATTAAATACCTATACTTTCTAATACTCTCTAAGTTAAACGCTATACGCCAGTTTGCACGAGATACAATTCACGAGATACGATATACGAATTTCATTTTGCGCTTTATCACTAAAAACTATTCACTATATACTAATTTGATTTTATAGGAATTTCCTTTTTTCGTAAGCCCCGTTTAGATGCTCACCTAACAGGGTAAACCCTGCTTAGTAGATACTCACTTAGCAGGGTAAACAAAAGACAATAAAAACAGGAAGGGCATAATTCATTGTGCCCCTACATCTGAATCCTAGTTTTTTTTCACGTGATACGATATACGAAATACTAACGACTATTTTTAAATTGCATTAACATCTTAAAAAATATAAGAAAATCTATAACCTATAATTATACCAAAAGGGAGGTTTTGTAGTTTGCTTTTAACAGAATTAAAGGAAAAAAAGATTAGCGATTTATGCAAAATTGCTAAAGAATATGACATTAATAATTTTTCCAGAATAAAAAAGATGGATCTGATCTTTAAAATTTTACAAGCTGAAACTGAGAAGAAGGGGTACATGTTTTCTGAGGGAATTTTGGAGATTATGAGTGAGGGTTTTGGTTTTTTAAGAACATCAGGCTACCTGCCCGGTGGGAACGACATTTATATTTCTCCTTCCCAAATAAGAAGATTTAACCTTAGTACTGGTGATCTTGTATCAGGACAGGTTAGGCCACCCAAAGAAGGAGAAAGATATTATGCTTTGCTAAAAATTGAAGCCGTTAATCATGAAGACCCAGAGTTATCTAAAGAAAGAATAGACTTTGAAAATCTTACCCCCCTTTTTCCAGACGAGATGATTAATTTAGAAAATAGAGCAGATGAAATATCAACACGACTTATTGATTTATTTTCACCAATTGGGAAGGGTCAACGAGGTCTTATAGTTTCCCCTCCAAAAGCAGGTAAGACAATTTTATTAGAAAAGATTGCCAATGGAATTACAGTTAATCATCCAGAGATAAACCTTATGGTTTTATTAATTGATGAAAGACCAGAAGAAGTAACCGGCATGCAAAGATCGGTAAAAGCAGAAGTGATAAGTTCTACTTTTGATCAACCCGTCAATAATCATATAAAAGTAGCGGAAATTGTCCTGGAAAGAGCTAAAAGGTTAGTAGAGCAAAAGAAAGATGTAGTCATATTATTAGATAGTATTACGAGATTGGCGCGTGCTTACAACCAGACTATTCCCACAAGTGGCAAAACTCTATCCGGTGGTTTAGATTCAAGTGCTCTTTATTTGCCGAAAAGATTTTTTGGGGCAGCAAGAAATATTGAAGAGGGAGGTAGCTTGACTATACTTGCGACCGCTTTAGTAGAGACAGGAAGCAGAATGGATGATGTAATATTCGAGGAATTTAAAGGTACCGGTAATATGGAATTAAGGTTAGATAGGGAGCTTTCTGAAAATCGAATATTTCCGGCAATTGATATTAGGAAATCTGGTACCCGAAAAGAAGAATTGTTACTACCAAAAGAAAATTTACAGAAAGTATGGTTACTAAGAAGGGCGCTGTCTTCGCAATCATCTCTGGGCGCGGTAAAATTAGTGATTAATAAATTAAAAAAGACAAAGAAAAATCGAGAATTTTTAGGTTCTATCAAAGAACAAGATATTTAATAAAATAATAGATTTAAAACCCAAAATATTTTAGTTAGTGAAAATCTTAATGTGGTAGATAGAGAAAGAAAATAAAAGTTTTTTACTATCCTTTCCCCTTTTTCTTCACTTGATATGCAATATTAATATAACTAACTAACCAGTAAGTGATGTAATGTGTAAAATGGGATAAGTAATGTGTAATAATTACCTGTTTTTATAAATTATGAAATTTAATCTTATTACTCATTGCATATTGCTTGTTACTGTATTTTATACGAGATACGATTCACGAGATATGAATTAAACTTTGACCTTAAAATAATAATATGTTATAATTTTTTATATTTTTAATCTATTGAATATAAAGAAAAGAAAGTTAGAGGAAGAGAAAAATGAAAAAAGGTATACATCCAAAATATGAAAAATCAATAATAAGTTGTGCTTGCGGTAATAGCTTTGAAACCGGTTCTACTAAAAAGAATATGAAAGTAGAAATATGTTCTGTATGTCACCCCTTTTTTACCGGTAAACAAAAGATAATTGATACTGCGGGAAGAGTTGAGAGATTTAATAAGAAATACAATTTAACCAATGACGAAGATAGTGATAATTGATTAAGACACTATCACAAAAAATTTAAATAATTTTAAAAATAAATATATCATTAAAAAAGAAATAAAAAATATTTTGATGAATGATTGCAAGAATAAAAGTATGAAAGTAAAAAAGATACTATTTGAGAACATTTGTATTGAAATAATAAATCTATTTAAATATAAAAAAACAGAGCCTTATAAAAGCTCTGTTTTTTTATATTTATTTAATTGTATAGGAATCTCCTTTTTTCGTAAGGGATTCGATTCATCGAATCCACAATGAAGACAGGGTGGCACTCAATATTGCTTGAGTGCCACCCCTCTGCTTCAGAAGCAACACTTTATGCGAAAAAAGTTTTGAGTTTCAAACTAACGACCATGCACTATCGACTAATTTTATAGTATAGAGGAGGGAAGAAATGCGAGAGAGCAGAGATACTGGCTGGATTGAAGTTATATGTGGGAGTATGTTTAGCGGGAAGAGCGAAGAATTAATAAGAAGAGTCCGTAGAGTTCAAATTGCCAATAAAAAAGTTCAGGTATTTAAACCAACAATTGATAATAGATACGCTGTTCAGTATATTTACTCGCATAATGGCACTAAGGTTGAAGCTATAAATATTGCTAAGCCAAAAGAAATTTTAGAAAGTATTGAACCGGATACTGAGGTAGTCGCCATTGATGAAGCTCAATTTTATGATGATGATATTGTATCCATTTGCCAAGAACTTGCCGATCAAGGTAAAAGGGTAATCATTGCAGGTTTAGACCAGGATTTTAGGGGAGAACCATTTGGCCCAATACCTAAATTGCTTGCAGTAGCAGAATATATAGATAAATTACAGGCTATATGTATGGTTTGTGGCAATACGGCTTCCATGACTCAAAGATTAGTAAATGGTCAGCCAGCAAAGTATAGCGATCCAATCATATTGGTTGGAGCAAAAGAAAGCTATGAGGCGAGATGTCGTAAATGTCATGATGTACCTAAAGACTAAAATCGTATCGCGGAACTAGCGTATAGCGTACAGCGTATAGGTGCGGGTAGGAAGTGAGAGTAGAATTAGCGAAAAACTAAAAGTGCAAAACGCAAAACCAAAATTCAAAACTTAAAATTAAAGAATTGCTTAGAGCGTACAGCAGGTAGCGTATTGCAAGACAGCGTACAGCGTATAGTTAGGAAAGAAAAAGATAGAATACAGAAACCAAATTAGCATGTAGTATAGCGTATTTAGCGAAGAACGAAAAACGCAAAACCATAGCTTAAAACTTAAAATTTTAGGACAATTTTTTTGATTATTACTTTAAATCTGATAATAGAGAATATATATTTGGATTAGTTTACTGAAAGATACTAAGAAAATAAATAACAAACAGAATAGTACTTTTAAATGAAACAAAAGAATTAGCAAATATATTGCGTTCAAGTATATTAACTCTCAAGGTGAAGATAAGTTTTGAGTTTTGAATTATGGTTTTTAGTTTTTACTTTACGTTTTTAGTTAAAGGAGTTTAGTTCTATGAAAGTTAGGTTGATAAATTACACTAAAGACCCTGAAAAAATAGTAGCTCAGTCAGCAAGATTATGTTATTCTGCGTTGAGTGTTGAAGATTTAGAAGAAGAATTTACCGATAAATCGATAATAAAATTAATTAAAAAAATAATGAAATTAGGGCATTATTCTGTTTTGGAACATGCTACTTTTACTTTTGCCATAGAAGGAATATCCAGGGTTACTTCTCACCAATTAGTAAGACATCGGCTTGCCTCTTTTTCCCAACAAAGCCAAAGATATGTTAAAATAAATAAGGAAGGGTTTCCTTATGTTGTTCCAAAATCTATCGCGAAAGATAAAGAATTAGCTAAAATATTTATAGATACTATAAAAGAATTAGATGAAATTTATCAATTATTTCTAGACCATAATATTGAAGCAGAAGATGCAAGATATATTTTACCACAGGCGGTTACAACTAAAATGATAATATCTGCAAATGCACGGGAATTACTGCATATCTTTAAATTACGATGTTGTAATAGAGCTCAATGGGAGATTAGAGATGTTGTTATGAATATGTTAAGAGAAGTTAAAAAAATTGCCCCAACTATATTTGAAAATGCCGGACCGCCTTGCATTTTAGGACCTT
>NMQN01000620.1 GCA_003575245.1 Candidatus Atribacteria bacterium 1244-E10-H5-B2
ACACCAGTCCGTAAACTCATCTTGTCGAATTGATCGCCAACATCCATAGTTTTTTTAACTATCATTCCAAGGGCAGCAGTTACTGCTCCGCCTACAATAGTCATGGTTCTGCCGACCTTACCAATTCTTTCAGCAAATTTATCTACCTGGCCACCGGCTTTACCCAAAGCCCCAGTTAATTTAGAAGCATCTCCAAGAATATTGATCCAAATATCAGCCAATTATCTTTTCACCACACATTATTTATTTATTTTTTTGACTATGTTATAATAATAACCAAATTAGGAGGTATAATATTATGAAAAAGTATTTTCTAGTTTCAATTATTTTATTGTTTTGTATTCTATTAGTCAGCTGTTCAAATTCAAAAGATTCTATAACTCTGGAAATAGATAAAGAAATTAAATCTATAACAATCGATAATAAATATGTTTCAATAACCAAAACCGAATATGATAGTTCTATATACCGTATTGAACTCGAATTTTTAATCGAAGCTCAATCTTTTGATTATGTTAAATCTTTCACAGATGCGGTCTGCAAAGATTGTTACAGAATACTCAAAAAACATAATATCAATCGTAGCATATTTGTCTGGGGCTATTATCCCAGAGGCATAGATTTCGTTACTATGTATGGTAGAACCTATTACAGTAAAAGTTCTGGTAAATTTGAATTTAAAACAGCCAAAGAACTTAATTTATAACTTTTTTAATCCTAAAAAAGCCAATTTCTGTTCATATATTTTTGTTGCATCCAGCAACAAATCATCTATTTCATCTAGTGGGATTGACAATACTTCTTGATAGCCATAGCTATAAGCTACGCTAAATATCTTTATTATTTCTTGCCAACCCCCATATTGAAATATTTTGTTAGCCCAGAATTGTCCATTATCTCTTTTTGGACCCTTTCAAACTCAACAATATCTACCGTTTCATCAAATTTTTCAATAGACATTTTTGCATCTGGATTAAATTTATTAATTGTCTCAGCCAATATATAGGAAGTGGCATCCATATTATCTAACTTTTTTTCTTCTTTGGCTTTCAATATTTTTTTAATAGTGCCCAATTTTAGATGATTGATAGTATATTCCTTATCGCCAATTTTAACCTTAGACATAATTACTCCTTTCTTTTGACATAATTATTCAGAATACCCCTAAATCGCTAACCTGCATACCCTAATTAGCGAAATTTTACCTTACCTAATACTACCCTACCCTTAATATTCGGTCTCAAGGTTAATTAAAGTAAATTTAACTGGATAACCTAAAGAAGCATCGTATTTGGCCTTACCAGTAACTCCACAGACTATTGGTCCTGGTCCACTTATATTAACTGGATAGGTTAGATATCTAAGTTTTGGTATATCAATCTGCAGAGTATAATAATATCCGGTTTCACATTCTGCCCCTATAAATTTAACCTGGAAGGCCTGCTCCTCACCAGCTATAAATTTATTGTATTCAGTCCGATCCACAAAATCGATGGTAAAATTAACCGGTATATTCCTAAAACCATCCCGAATAATCTTTCTAAGTATAACGGTATTATTTAGGGTATATTTTCCTACACATTTATTATCATAATTTATCCCAAAGCTTTCAATATCATTATTAGGAGATTCAGCTATACTAATAATTGCCTGCTCCCAAGTAAAAGGATTGGTAGTTTCAAGTGATGGAGCGGTCTTTGGTGTATCACCCGAATTCTTAGCAATGATTCCATTGGAAGCTTTTAAGATTTTATCAGTAGTAGAAAAATTTAAAGCTAGAGTATTAAATATTGCCCCTAAGAACTGGAAGGCATCTCCTTGATCCCGGTAAACTTCTAAAGTATAAGGATTAATCGGACAATCAGCATGAAAATCGTTTGCCTGTCTGGGAATAAATATATGCTGTTTTGCAGTAGAGGCTGCAGCGGTAACTATTCTTCTTACATCATCGATATTGACAATAAATTCACCCTTATCGGTGTGCATTTTAATCCCAAGACTAATTATTGCATCAAAATTGGTCATAGTTCCCAAAGCAATAGTGCATTCCTTTTCAACGCCAGCAACCAAAGCAGGGATATCAACGGATTTTAGGGTAGTTCCTTCAACACCGCCACATTCAGCTACCTCACTAATCATAAAGACCAAATCCCCTTCGGCACAATCAACGGAAGATTTTACCCATAATTTAATATGAGTATCTAAATGCATATCAGTTAAAGACACTACTTCGGTTGCTAAAATAGTATCAGCTGCCACTCCAGTAGTAACCTGTATTTTGACCGAATAATTACCTTTTTTCTTATAAGTTGCATCTATTCCTGATATTACCCCAACATCTATCTTCTCATTCCAAGCATCCTCACAATCTTCTAATACTAATTCTGCTGTTCCTGCTGGTACTGCCGCTTCCGGTTCATTAATTGCACTTCTTAAAAGATGACCGATACTCGCCTGA
>NMQN01000820.1 GCA_003575245.1 Candidatus Atribacteria bacterium 1244-E10-H5-B2
AAAAATAAATAATGTAAAAGATACTGCTTGAACTATTTTTCTCATAATGATATTCTATATTATATCATTTAAAAAAACAACAATTATTCAAATCTTATTTTTAATTTATAACTCTAAAATAATTTTAGGTATTTAAATGAAAAAAACGATCTCTAAATTTTATAACTATTTGTCAAATGACTCTTTATATAGAAATTCAATTTATCTGATGTTAAGCACGGGAGTGATGGCTGTATTCGGTTTCTTCTTTTGGATTATAAATGCACGTCTATACTCTGCCGAACAAGTAGGAATCGGAACAACCCTTATTTCTTTAATGACATTAATTTCGAGTTTTAGTCTTTTAGGACTGGGAAACAGCTTAATTAAGTATCTCCCTACCTCTGATAAAAAAAATGACAAGATAAATACTTCGTTTACGCTTGTCGGATTTACTTCAATATTCATTTCAATATTTTTTCTTGTCTTTTTAAAAACATTCTCTCCAAGATTATTATTTGTCAGAGAAAGCATTATTTTTTCTTTACTGTTTATATTATTCACAGTATTCTTTTCACTGAATATAATATCGGAAAATGTTTTTATAGCCTACCGCTCATCAAAATTCGTGTTAATAAAAAACACTATTTCCAGCATTGTTAAACTAATTCTCCCGATATTTCTAGTAGCACTAGGAGCCTATGGCATAGTCGTGTCTATGGGAATAGCGATGGCCGTCGCTTTTTTAGTAAGTCTGGTATTTCTTATCTTACGTTTTAATTACTCACCTAAACCAATTATTGACAGAAGTGTAGTAAAGAGAATGATTAAATTTTCGCTTGGGAACTATATTGCGGGATTTATTGGAGGATTACCGGCAATGGTTTTACCAATACTTATAACAAATTCAATCGGAGCGAAGTTTTCGGCATATTTTTATTTGGACATGATGATTGCAAACCTTCTCTATATTATCCCAATAGCAACCTCTCAATCTTTATTTGCGGAAGGCTCTTACAGCGAAAGAGAACTAAAAGTACAGTTAAAAAAAGCGATAAAGATAATTTCTTTAATTCTTATCCCTGCAATTCTTGTAACCTTTCTATTTGGAAAATATATTCTTCTAGCCTTTGGAAAGGAATACTCAAGCGAAGGAGTTATTTTTCTTCAGATATTAGCGATTAGCGGAATATTTCTCTCAATAAATTATATAGGAAATTCTATTTTTTATATAAAACATAGAATAAAATTAGTTATTTTAGTGAACCTTCTAGGTGCTTCCATAATCTTATCTTTAAGTATAATGCTAATTCATCAAAATCTGTTAGGGATAGGAGTTGGTTGGATGTTGGGGCAAGGAATAATCTCTGTAATATACTTATTCTTTATTAAGAAACTTCTTTAGTTTTGTATTTCTCAATTACCCGCGAAAACCCCCGAAAACCGGAAACGTTTGCGAAGCTATATTTCGAGGACCATTTATCCCTTCCAAACTAGGTTACTTTATTTAAAGAAAATATACCACGTTTTTACGGCATTACAAGGTTGACGCGACACTAGAGCCTGATGCCGGGTTTGGTGCTATCTGGTTATTTTTGGTAAAAGTGCAATTGTATCTGGTAATGATATTGTGGTAGTTTTTGTTGGAACAGTAGTAGATTCTACAGGCCCTGTATTGAGTAGAGCCTGATTCCATAATTGTCTATAGGTACCATCATCTTTTACAACTCCAAAAAGACCCCCAGGATAATCGTGCCAAGTATAAAATAATGCTCTGGTTATTCCTGAAGCCTTAATGTATTCAATCATTTCAGCTACCCCTTCTGCCTGTACTGCTTCATCAGTAGAATAATCATCCAAAGAAGAATAACTGGGACCAAACTCTGATATATATGTGCCGTCAACTCCAAAAGCATTTACCAAATTAGTTATATGGGATTTCCATTCTTTCCCACTATAATATCCTCCCCCACCAATATAGACATTGGATGCTAAAATATCTATATCTCCTTTACCTACTGCTACCCAGTCATCTATGGTGTTTTGCCAACAAGAATAGCTTACATTTCCATTGGTGAATATTTCTTTAACTTCTGTGGCGACAGATTTGAGGTTGATAATTATTTGAGCTACCGTCATTGTTGTTCCATCAACGTGGTATTCTTCTTCATTACCCAATTGAAATTCATAAACTCCGTTAGCTTGTGCCCATTGAGCTGCATCAAGTATCGCTGCTCTAAAATCTACCCAGTTTGACGCAGTAATTACAGTTGGATTTGAAGATACTCCCCAAATACACTTTATACCTTTAACGGTAGCTGCAATAACTGCTGCTTTTGAAGCAGCCACATTTGTAGTATCCAGATAATCCCTAAGGTCTCTTCCTTCAGTAAATCCCGCAATATAGTTCCCAAGCGAAAATTTAATCATTCTCTTTACTACACTTCTGTCAATAATTGGTTTAGGTGAGTAATTA
>NMQN01000848.1 GCA_003575245.1 Candidatus Atribacteria bacterium 1244-E10-H5-B2
GTGGGTAATTGTTAGTATGAGCGAAAAGAGATTAAGTATCCTCCCCGAAGTACCCACTTTAAAAGAAAAAGGGTACGATGTGGTATTTGGTACCTGGAGGGGTGTTGCAGTAAAAAAAGGTACAGACCCGGAGATTATTAAAACTTTAGAAGAATTATTTTACAAAGCAACAGACACTACCTGTCCCATTATTTCAGATGGATTAGATATAAAAACATCGATTACTCCACCTAAAGCAGCGACCATTACTTCTCCGCCACTTTGATATACAACGGGATCGTATTGAATATCAGCTTTTTTAACAAAGCCGTTAATGGCAATATGGTCATTGCTGCCTAAATGAGTAAGACCCCATTTCAGTGGTTCTTTCTTCCCGGATACAATCAAATCTGTTAAGTTTCTAATATCGCTTTTTGCGGAAACAGCAATAACCTGTGGATCATCATTTAGCATAATTACTGGCTCAAAATCTTCAAGTTTATAATCAACAAGTTTTCTTTCAATAGTAGTTATTAGTGTGTTGGTGATAAATAGCAATGTATATCCATCAGCTTTTTCACCTTGCGCATAAGTTATTGCTCTAGCACCACTACCGCCTGGCATATTCACGATAACTAAAGGTTGACCTAATAGTTTACGCAAAGGGATACCAACGGTTCTAGCGGTTATATCAGTTCCACCCCCTGGGTTGGACCATAAAATCCACTCAATCTCTCTTTCGGGATAATCAGCAGCCAAACTTATAACGCTGGTTAATCCTCCTAATAGTAAAGTTACAATTAAGATCATTGTCAATAATCTTTTCACAGGAAAATTCCTCCTTAGTTTATTTTTAATTATTCAAGATTCCCATTTTAGAAAATATTAGTTACTTAACTTTGTACCTATTCAACCACCTCCTTCTTTTCTAAAAATCAAATCTGTGAACTTAACTTTATCTTGTATAGTATAAAGTGGAATAAATTTTTCTAATAATCTTGCTGCTCTTTCTTGATTAAAAACCCCACAAACACAAGGTTTGGATAATATAATTGCTGCTTCCTTTACAGAAATCCTTTTTCTTTTAATTTTTACTATTACATCTTTAACTAAATTTGGAGAAATCATACCATGTCCACACATCGTAGTAAGCATACGAAAATTCTCATCGGGAAGTATCCCAGTTTTTCCATAAGTCCCCATCGCAATATTTATTGAATGAGCATCGATATTTAATTCATCTAAAACCTCTTTTATAGATGATTGTAAGCCAGTTAACGCAACAGAGAGACCTAAATCTGCCTTTACAATTCGCCTAATTACTTCCTTAAATTTTTCTTTACTATCAAAAACGCACCGAATCCTTGAATTATCTTTGGTCACATCTTTGATTGATTGAGCATCATCAAGCCCTGCTAGAATACTTCGTCCTTTTTCATAACATCCATAATTTGTAGGACCAACATCAAATACTACATCTATCAATTTTTTAATTTTTTCAGCAGCACCTTTATCATTAAATTTCATAGCTGGGGTTATTAACAATAGATAATCGTCTTTAAGACTTTCATCAGAGCCTTCACGATGTAAAGTATGGGTCATTTGTTTTAATCTCCTTTTAATTTGATTTACGTCCAATACCAATGTTAATTTTCGCATTATTTCGCGGAATAAATTTAGACCTATCAATAATATCTTGGATTCTTATTTTCATACCTGGTTCATAACAAGTGATTAAGCTCATAGTAAAAACAGTATCAATCTGCTTAGAAAGTTTGTGAATAACATTTAAACACCTTTCCAATTCATTTTCAGGGCAAATAAATTCAATAATAACTGATAATACTCGTTCATTCAAAACTTCTTTTTTAAATTTGCCGGTAATAGGATTTGCCATCAAACCTGAAACTGGGTTAGATTCTTCAAAATTATTAAAACCAGCTTTGGCTATCCCCATAGTGATTTTTTCTACCTCATAAAGTCGTGTCCCTACCGTTGGGCGGCCAGCCTCTAAAGCAACTCCTACTTCCCCTTTTTTACACCTGTTAGTCACATCATTTGTTTTAACTTCTTCAGTTCCACGTCCAGGCATATTTGTCTCTTTATGAGTAGTCGTTGGATCGCTAAAGAATTTACGAACCGAACGAGGATATTCGTAAACAGAAGGCGATTCATAAATTGCACCAACTTTACAAATTCCTACCCTTAAACAGGTTCCACACTCAAAACAGAGTTCTTGATCAATGAAAACTACATCATCTTTATCTGTAAAAAAAATAGCATTAGCAGGACAATAAGGTTGGCAATTTTTACATGAAATACATTTCTCTTTATTTATTAACATTTAACTCCTTTCTAAAATTAGAATACCTTACTCTTTACATTTATATTTAGGCATTATCTGTGCTCTCCTCCATCTTCTTCTCTAACTCCTTCCTTCTGGCTTCGTAGAATTGATGCAGTTCTTTAT